>CAZZFL010000014.1:0-33765 GCA_964653395.1 uncultured Treponema sp.
ACACGAACATGGAGCCGCAATACGTGAGCCAAAGCCGCATACTGGGCACGACGGTCTTCCGCTTCTGGCCCGTGGACAGGATTGGAAAAGTGGGACGGGGAACGGGGGATAAGTAACAGTGAACAGTGAACAGTGAACAGTGAACAGTGAATAGTGAATAGTGAATAGTGAATAGTGAATAGTGAATAGTTTGCGCGAGGCGTGTTTTGTCGCAAATCTTTGATTTGCTTACCGAGTTTTTGTTTGCTCGCACCTCTCGCATTTTGTCGCAGCGCAATGCGCTGCTTCCGAGTTTTCCGTAGGAAAACTCGTGGGTGTTTTTGAAAAAGCACGAAAACTCGCTGTATTTTTCTCAAATTGCCTCGTTTTCAGATGAAATTCGTTTGCGCATTGTCTCGCTTGATGTGTTTTCGGGCGAAATTAGCGCGCATTTTGCCTCGCTTGGCTGTTTTTTGGCAAAAATAATGCTCATTTTGCTTCACTTGGAGCGTTTTTGGACGAAATTAGCGCGGACATTGCTTCGCTGATGTGTTTTTGGGCGAAATTAGCGCGCACATTGTCTCGCTCGGAGCGATTCCTGCGCGAAAATCAAATGCGATGTGATTTCCACGCTTTACCGCTTGACGTTGAAATTGATTGGCGGCATCCAGCCCGGCAATTTTTCGACGCTTTCCCCATCCTCGTCCTCGTTTTCAATTTCCTCGTCTTCGGGTTTTTCTTCCACCTTTTCCACGTCCGTCTTTTTTATCTTTCCGAAATTTATTCCGAGCGCGATGTACGGAGTGATGCCGAATCTCATTCCGCCGCCGTATTTGTATACGAGTTTTTCCGCGTAGCTGTCTTCATAAATGAAACTGAAGTCCGAGTTGTAGTCGATGTTCAGCTTTCGGGGAAAGGTGAATGTGATGTCCAAGCCCGCCACGAGAGAAAATCGCGAATTCGGCGAAAATCTCGCCTGCGGCGTGAGCGCGAATCCGAACGCGTTGTATTTGATGCTTTCTGAATGCGAAACGTCCACTTCCCGGCCGGCATAGTTTCCGTTGTATTCGATTGAGTTTCGTCCTTTTGCGAAGCGCGCGTAAAAGCCGAATCCTGCCTGAAGCCTCATCTTCCCGATGTCCATTCCGAACGCCGGACCGACGCAGAAATCCCACGAAGTCTCGAAGTATATGTCCGTGAGCTGCCCGCCGTAGCCCACCTTGAGCGCGCCAGCCCCGAAGCCGAAGCCAGCGTATACGCCGAGCATTCCATCCAAAAATAAGAAATCGTAGGTCTTGAGCGAAAGCTGCGCGCCCGCCTCAAAAAGCCTTGCCTCGCTTTCGCCGCCGAAGCCCTCGCCGCTACGAAGCCTGCCAAAGCCCAATGGAACGCCCAAACACGCGTCAAGGCCGAAGCGGCTTTTTTGCTGCGGAAATGCCGCGAGGCAAGCGAGGAAAAGGACTGCCGCCGAGAAAAGCCTTTTCATTTTTGCGGCGCGGGTGCAACGCAAATGGCGGGAATGATACGCCACATGTCTCCTGTGTCGTAAGCTTCGAGCTGAACGAATTTCTTGAACGCGCCATCATAGTTTGTTTTCACCACGCAAAGAGTGTTTTTCCCGTCGATTTTTTTTCTTGTGCGTGTCCAATAAGTGTCGCCCCAATCTCTCCACGGACAGAGCTTGCTGCCATCGGAATAGTATTTTTTGATTTCGTCTTCGCTCAAAATGAAAAGCCGCCCTTTTACGCTGCCGCCTTCTCCGCAGTCCAAGTCCACGTTTTGGATTTGCGCGAGCTGATTTGGCGTGAAAAAATTTTGGAAGGTATTTCCTGTATTTGTACGAGCATCATAATCTTTGTAACGTCCGTAGTCATCTGTCCATGTTCGTCTTTCGTTCATACGGAACAGTCTGGCTTGTGTATTAGCATATATTTGTTTACCATTGCCGTCGAGGCGAAAATTTCCATCTTTCATTTCAACAAAATTAAAGCATTCAAGATATTCTCCGCCATCAAGCCATGCGCGCAAATAGGAAGTCTCGTAATTGCAAACGGGCAATCTTTCAATGTCGCTTTTGTTGTGATATGCATAATGAAAGATATCGCCATAGGGATTATAATAAAACAAGGAAAATGTTTTATAATTTTCTAAAATAGCTCCCATTTTATCATCATAGTTTTCCATTACCATGAGACCTTTTTCCTTGTCCAAAAGCCGCCACTTTCTGGGATGTATTCTATAGGCTATTAGCGGAGGGTAAGTGTATTCGTATTCTTCGTATGGAATTCGTTTACGCTCTCCCGTTTCTTCGTCATATTCCCATTTATAGCGGTTGCGAATTTCAGATTTAAGAAGAAGCTCCGAATGGTCGTGTGTGTCATCATAGCAATATGAATCCCATTGATAATACCATTCGTCGTCCTCGCCCTTTCTATAATTGTATCCCTTGTACGTAGTTTCCGTGCGCGCGTCCACTCCGCCGTAATCCTCGGTGTAATGGTAGATTTCTCCGTCCGTCAGTTCCCATCCGAACGTAACGTATTGCGCGGTGGGGCCTGCGCTTCCGTCCGTTCCGAGCGGAAGTTCCGTGTACGCGCCGATTCGCTCCACATATTCGAGGAATTCTTCGCTCGCCCATTCGTTGATTGGCACGTTCACGAGGATGTTGCAGACAAGTTCGACGCTCCCGCTTTTTGCAGTGATTTTGCAGCTGCCTTCTTTTTTTGCGGTGACGATTCCGTTTTCGTCCACCGTGGCGATTTCAGTATTGCTCGAAGCGTATTCGATTTTGTCCGTGACGAGCATTGAAAGGAGCGCGGAAGCCGCCGCGTCGCCCGAAATGGATTTGGCTTGTTCCGCGGTCAGCAATGGGAGCACGATGGGCTTGATTTCTTTTGTCTCGCCCACCTGCATTTCGATGAGTCTTTCGTCCACCGTGATGCGGGCCGTGGGAACGCTCTGCCTCACTTGCGCCTTTTCGGTGGTCATTAGTTCGCACGACGCGAACGTACAAAGCACGAATGTCGCGAGCGCGAAAAAAATCTTTATATATGGATTACAACTTGACTTTTGTATAGACGGGGGGGGGTAATTGTTAACTGATTTTTCATAAAATAAAGTATGTCGCACCGCCGCGCGTTTGTCAAGTGGATTTTTGCGGAAATCGCGAAAAAATATTAAAAATTCGGAGGAATTTCTGGGGAATTTGAGTGGCTCGGCGTTTTGCGCTCTCGAAACCGCCGACATTTCCCTCGCGCCGCGTTCCCTCCTCGTATTTACATTTTCGCCTTTTTCTTGTAGAATGTTCTCATGCAAAGAACGTCGGTGTTCAACAAGACTGTCTCGCAGAGGCTTGACAAGCTTTCCTCCGCGCAAATCCAGCGCGTCTTTTCGAACCTTTCCGCCGAGCACGACTTGCTTCTTTCCATCGTGGACTCCGTTCCCACGGGAATCGTCATCGTGGACAAGGATTTCCGCCTGCTTTTCGCGAACAAAGGCTCGAAGCGGCGGCTGCCCATTTCGATGCGCATGGAGGAAATCCGCGACGGCAGGAAGAGGCTCTATGACTGCATCGCCGACTTCGAGATAAAGTCTTTCCTGAAAAACTGCCATGAGAAGAACCTTTCGAACGTGAGCGGCGAATTCAGCGTGAGGACGGGCGGCGACTCCGTGCGCTTCATGACGATTTCTTTGAGTCCGCTCGTAAGCGCGGAAAAGCTCTCTGGCTCTGTGATTTTGGTGCGCGACATCACGGAAAAGCGCAATCAGGAAATCCTCCTGCGCCAGATGGAGAATCTTTCGAGCCTCACGAGCCTCGCCGCGGGCGTGGCGCATGAGATAAAGAATCCGCTCGGCGCGATAAGCATCCACATCCAGCTTTTGCAGAAGGCGGTGCGCGCGGCGCGTCAGGGCGACGGCGTTCTGCCGGACGAGAAATTCGTGGAAAAATATCTCGACGTGGTGAACGAGGAAATCGACAACCTGAACGAGATCGTGGTGAATTTCCTTTTCGCGGTGCGCCCTGTGAAGGCCAACTTGGAATTGGCGAATCCGGATTCGCTTTTGGAAAAAATCATCGAATTCTTTACGCCCGAATTCGAAGGAAAGGGCATTCAGGTGAAGACTGAATTTCGCGGGCAGGACGTGCGCGTGCTTCTCGACCCGAAGCTTTTCCGCGAGGCCGTCGTGAACATCGCGCAGAATTCCATCGCCGCCATCGAGGAGAAATTCGGCGGCGTCGCCTCGTCCGCGCAAGGCGATTCGGCGGAAAGTGCCGATGGCTCGGGCGGGGATGAGTCCGGCGGAAAGGCCGACGGAACGCGCGGCGTTTTTGAGATTCGCACCGCCACGGAGAACGACAAGTTTTTCATCCTGATAAACGACGACGGAAACGGAATGAGCCAAAAGACTTTGGAGCGCATTTTCGAGCCGTACTACACGACGAAGGCTTCGGGCACGGGGCTTGGAATGACGACGGTATACAAAATCATAAAGGAATTTGCGGGCGACATCCGCGTGAAGTCGCACGAGGGCGTGGGAACGGCGTTCGTCATAACGCTGCCCATTCCGCAGACGCAGACGCGGCTTTTGCCCTACAAGGCGGGCGGCGGGGAAGCGCGATGAAGGCGGCGCGCAATTTTTTATTTGAGGGGAAGAGATGAAGTCCACGATTCTGATAATAGACGACGAAAAGAACATCCGCGAAGGACTGGGCGCGGCGTTCGAAATCGAGGGATATTCGGTGCGCCTCGCCTCGTCCGGAAAGGAAGGCCTCGAGCAAATCGCCAAGGGCGACATCGATTTGGTCATAACCGACTTGCGGATGGACGGCGTTTCGGGCGAGGAAGTCCTGCGCCAAGTGACGGCGAAAAATCCCGGCGTTCCCGTAATCGTCCTCACGGGGCACGGAAGCATAGATTCCGCTGTGGAGGCGATGCGCAACGGCGCGTATGATTTCCTCACGAAGCCGCTGAATTTGGATCAGCTTTCGATGATTGTGAAGCGGGCGTTGCAGGGAAGGGAACTCGCCATCCGCCACGAGGAGCTTAAAGGTCAAGTGCACACTTCGCGCACGCTCGATGAGATGGTGGGAAAGAGCGCGGAAATGCAGAAAATCGCCGAGCTGATAAAAAAGGTCGCGCCGTCCAAGGCGAGCGTCCTCATCACGGGCGAGAGCGGAAGCGGAAAGGAAGTGGTGGCGGACGCGATTCACGCGCTTTCGCCGCGCTCGTCGCACGAGTGCATAAAAGTCCATTGCGCCGCGCTGAGCGAGACTCTTTTGGAAAGCGAGCTTTTCGGGCATGAAAAAGGCGCGTTCACCGGCGCGGATTCGATGGTGAAGGGGCGCTTCGAGCTGGCACACGGCTCCACGATTTTCCTCGACGAAATCGGCGAGATAAATCAGGCCACGCAGATAAAGTTGCTCCGCGTCTTGCAGGAAAAGAAATTCGAGCGCGTGGGAGGGCAGGCCACGATCGAAGTGGACGTGCGCGTGATCGCCGCCACGAACCGGAATTTGGAGGAGGAAGTCAAGGCAGGGCGTTTCCGCGAGGACTTGTACTACCGCCTGAACGTCGTCCGGATAAACGTTCCGCCTCTGCGCGAGCGCAAGGACGACATTCCGCTTTTGGTGAACCATTTTCTCAAGGAATTCGAAGGCGAGGCGAGCGATTTGGGAAAGTCGATCGCCGGAATCGACAACCGCGCGCGCGACGCGCTCTACAAGTACGAATGGCCGGGCAACATCCGCGAGCTTCGCAACTGCATCGAAAGCGCGGTGGTGATGTGTTCGGGAAGCGAAATCACGCTTGAGGACTTGCCGCCTTCCATAAGCAACGCGGGCGCGGCGGAAAGCGTGAGCATTCCGCTTGGCTCCACGCTCGACGAGGCCGAAAGAATCATGATTACTCAGACGCTCGCTTCCGCGAAGGGAAACAAGAGCCGCGCCGCCGAAATCCTCGGCATCGGAAGGAAGACTCTCCAGCGTAAGCTTGATTCGTTTCAAGGCGGCGAATGGCAGTGAAAAAAAATCCGCGCAGTTCGTGCGCGGATTTTTTTAGTTCGTCATATGAGATATGAGCGTCAAACGTTCGTCAGATGATTGTTCCCGCCGGAATCACGGCGTTCTTCCTGATGATTATGATGCCTTCCGCGCTGTAGAACAAGCCGTGGTCGCCGTCCTCGTACTTTTTGCCCGAGACGTTGATTTGGCAGTTGTCGCCGATGCGCGCGTTCTTGTCGATGATGGTCTTTTCGATGTGGCAGTGCCGCCCGATTCCGATGTTCGGGATGCCGGCCTTCTGGTTGTTCGCGCGTCCCTCGTCAGACTCGTAGAAGTCCGCGCCCATCAAGATCACTCCCTTTATGATCGAGCCTGATTCGATTATCGAGCGCATTCCGATCACGGATTTCGTTATCATCGAATCCTTTATGATCGAGCCTTCGCATGTGAGCGATTCTGTCACGGTCGCCTGGCTCATTTTGCAAGGCGGAAGGTTGCTCGGATGCGAGAAAATCGGCTTCGCCTCGTCGAAAAGGTTGAACTGCGGATTCGACGTGGTGAGGTCGAGCGTGGCTTCGTAGAACGAGCGGATTGTTCCGATGTCTTCCCAATATCCGCTGAAAATGTACGAGTTGACTTTTTTCGTCTTGATCGACATCGGGATGATTTCCTTTCCGAAGTCGGTCTTGTCGTTGTCGAGGATTTCTTCCATCGTCTTGGCGTTGAAGATGTAGATTCCCATCGAGGCGAGGTATTCCTTTTCCGCGGGCAAGCTCGGCGAACGCGCCGCCTGTGGAATCTTCCAGTCGTCGATGTTGAGGTCCGGCTTCGGCTTTTCCATGAATTCGGTGATTCGGTTTTTGTCGTCGATTTTCATTATTCCGAATCCGCTCGCGTCGCGCCTGTTCACCGCCGTGGTCGCGATGGTGACGTCCGCGCCGCTCGCCACGTGCTGGTCAAAGAACGCCTTCAAGTCCATGTGGTAGAGCTGGTCGCCCGAAAGGATTATGTAGTGGCTCGGATTCTGCGGCCTGAAGTGGACGAGATTCTTGCGAACCGCGTCGGCAGTGCCTTCGTAGGAAGCCGAATGCTCGAACGTCTGCTCGGCTGCGAGAATCTGCACGAATCCGCCCGAAAAGCGGTCGAAGGTGTAGGAATCGGCTATGTGGTTGTGCAGCGAGGCCGAGTTGAACTGCGTGAGAAGGTAGATTTTCTTGAATCCCGAATTGATGCTGTTCGAAAGCGGAATGTCCACGATTCGGTATTTTCCTCCGAATGAAACTGCGGGCTTCGAGCGTTCCTGCGTGAGCGGATAAAGGCGCGTTCCTTTGCCGCCTCCCAAAATCAGCGAAAGCACATGCGATGTGTCAGCCATAAAATCCTCCATAAGGAATTGTTTTTAATTCGTCGCGTTCCGAAAAAATGGAACTTATCTTACATTATAAACTCGTTTGGGGAATAACGCAAGTTTTTTTTTCGTCTTGCGGAGAATTTTTTTCGCGCAAGAGCGGCTCAAGGCAAATCCAAATTTGTTCCGCGATTTTTTCCCTGGGAAGAGTCGCGTCAAGTTCCACGATTTTCATTTCGTCTTGAGACTTGTATTCCGAAATTATTTTCCTGTATCGCTCGGCGGTTTTTGTGAGCATGTCTCGGCTTTCGTAAATTTCTAGATTTTGTCCGCGCCGCTCGATTCTGGACATGGAATCTTCCGCGCCGATTCCGAAGAAAAAAAGCATTTCCGGCAGGGGAAACGGTGAATTTATCGTTTTAGGAATGCTTTCGCCGCATGTCGCGCCTTGATACGCGAGGCTCGAGAAAATGTAGCGGTCGCAGACTACGATTTTTCCGCTTTCGGCCTGATCCTTTATTCCGCCCTTGCCCCAAAGATGTTCGGCACGGTCGGCGGCAAAAAGGTATGCGGCGGTTTCGGGCGAAACTTCGGCTTTTCCCGCGAGAATCTTGCGGAGAAAAATTCCCGTCGCGCCTTCGCTCGGTTCTGCGGTGAAGAAAAAATTTTCCGCGAGAGGATTTTTTTTCAGGATTTCGATTTGCGTGGAAGTTCCCGCGCCGTCGATGCCTTCAAACACTACGAATCTTTTCAATATCATATTCTGCCTTATTTGTCTTTATTTATTTCCGATAATATAATATATTATAATAAAATGAAGAATTTTTCAATCGGTGTCCGCTTTTTTTACGCGAGGTCGCCGTAGTGAAATCGCGTTTCGTAAAAGTCGGCGTTTGCATATTGATATTTTTCTCTTTGGTTTGCGTTTCAAATCTGCTTTTCCGCCCTGTCTACGAAAGGCTCGGAAAAACTTTCGAGGGCGTCCTCGTGTTTTTGGGCGAAAAGGCTCAGGATGAATTCGGGCTTGAAATTTCCTACGAAAGCATTTCTCCGTCAATTTTGCGCGGAATAAGGGTCGCTGGAATTACAATCTCGGATTCAAAGACACACGCTCCCGTGGCGAGCATAAAAAACGCTTCGGTTTCGTATTCGATTCCAAGTCTTTTGAAAGGCGATTTTTCGCACGCGCTGAAAAGCGTCTCGCTGCGCGACGTTGACATTTCGGTGGCCGAAGGAAAAAACGATTTTTGGATTGAAAAGATTTCAAGATTCGCGAAAAAAAAGTCGGCTTCGGACGCGCCCGATTCTCTTGAAATTTCGGAAGACATTTTTGAAAAATCTGACGAAGACTCTGGGCAAGAAATTTCGATTTCAAAGAAAATTTCCGAGACCGTGGAAGGAATTGACGTTTCGTTTTTGCGCGACTTGCGAATATACCGAATGCGGGCGCGCTATGAAAAGGGCGGGTCTGTTTTTTCTGGCGAGGTGAGCCGCGCCACTTTCCTGAACGCCGACGGCGGAAATACGAATGCACGTCTGCGGGGAAATTTCGAAATCTCAATTTCAGGAAGGAAAATTTTGGGCAACATTGGTTTTTCCGCGTCGATTCCAAATTCGATAGACGGAAGCAACGCTGTGCTTCGAATTTCCAACATTTCCGCCGAAGGCTATCGCGTGCGCTACTTGGGATTTTTGGCAGAATACCGCGACAAGATTTTTTCGCTGAAAATGCTTCCGAATTCGCAGGACATTTACGCGGAAATGGCGGCTTCGCTTGAAAGCGGCGACGTGTCCGCGAAATTCTTCGCCGACAATTTCAGCGTGGCAAAAATGGTGCAGGTTTCAAGCCAATCGCAAATCGTCAAAAGCGTGTTCGCGATGAATTTCTCGATTTCGGCAGAAACTGACTTCAACATAAATTCCAGGGAATTTTCGTACAGCTCCAGCGGAAACATTTTCATTCCCGCGCGCGCTTTTCCGCGCGAAGATTTTTCTTCCGACGTGCTCGTGTCTTATTCTGTTTCGGGCGACGAGGAAAAAATTTCGGTTCCTGATTTTCGGATGAGCGGCGAACGCTACAATTTGAATTTCAACGGCGGATTCAATTTCAAGAAAATCGAGCCTTTCGGAAATCTGTATGTTGATTCGTTTGTGCTGCCGAACGGCGGCGTGATTTCCACGGAAGTTTATTTTGAGCCTCAGTCCAAAGGATTCATGTGTTTTTCTCCGCAGGTGAATTTGGGCGAGAACACTTTGACCGCGGCGATGCTCAATGTGATTCCGTCGGAAGATTCATGGGACTTTACGTTCGAAGTTTCGGACTATTCGCATGAGACGGCGGAAAGACCGGGGCAGTTTTCGCTTTACGGAAGTTTTTCGCCGAACGCGAACGCTTTTCAGGCTTCGGCTTCGCTTGATACGGTTTACCTTGACAGCATGGCGATGCTTTATTCTTTTTTCGCCGAACGCGCCATGCGACCTTTGTTGGAACGCGTGGCGGCCGCGCTCTCTCCGTTCGTTTTCAGCTGCGAGGCGTTCGGCTCGTCCGAAGACGGAGAATATTCGTTCAATGTTCCGTATGCTTTCATTGCGAACACGATCCGCGACGATCAGATGCTCATGCTTTCGGCGGACGGCAACCGCGAGATTGTAAACCTTGAACGTTTGGAAGTTACGTTCGCGAAGCAGCGGCTTTTGATGGACGCGCAGAGCGCGCTTTTGGGGGAAGGCGGCGACCGCTCCATTGTGGGACGGCTCGAGCTGAACGACATTCCGTATATTTTTACAGGGCGGCTTGCCGAAAACTGGATCGGCATTGATTCAGAATACGGATTCCGATTTTCCATGAACACCGACACTTCTGGCGAAGAAGCCGTGCTCACCGGACTTTTTTCGGTGGAAGAATTTCCGCTGCAACTCGGCGCTCACGCCTTTTCGCTTACGAACGAGACGAATTTTTCCTACACGCTGAGCGACGGACCGAACATCATAATTCCTCGCTTTGAAGGGCGGCTCATCGACAGCGAAAGTTCGCTTCGTCCTGCCGTCTCTTTTTCCGCGAACGTAGATTCTTCTGGCGCGTTTTTCAGGAATCTTTCTTATTCCGATTCTGTTTCAAATTTGATGGGCGAGGGCAGCGTGTTCGTTCTCGCGCAGAATCGAAAATTTGAGGACGCTTCTTTTGTTTTCTCGCTGACGGATTTGCTCGGACTGGAACAAATTTCGCTTTCGGGAGAAATTTCAAATCAGGCGCGGAACATTTCGGAAAATGATTCTTTGGAAAAAAGCGCGGAATCCTCGCAGGAATTTTTTTCTGATGAAATGCTTGAATCATCGGAAAATGCCGCGCTTGACGAGATTCCAAAATCTTCGCGCCAAACGAAAATCGGCGAACCTTCGGAAAATCGTAAAAAGAACGGAACTCTCGAAAATCTTTTCATTGATGCGTCGCTTGAAATTTACTCGTTGCGCTCGCAGCGTTTCGTGCGCTCTTCGCGTGATTCGGACACTGTGAACGCGTCGCTTTCCGTGCGCGGAATGCTTTTGAATCCCGGCGTTTCACTTTCCGTTCCCTCCGCGAATTTCACGGTGCAGAACACGCCTTTTGTCGTGAAGGCGCAAGGCTTGCTTGAGGACAAGAAACTTTCGTTGGGCGACGCGTCCGTGGATTTCGGCGCGACTCAAATTGAAAAAATTTCGGCTGAATTTGATTTCAATAAATTCGAAGGCGACATGAATTTCAATTTCGAAAGCGAAATTTTGGGCGCGAAATTCACTTCCGAAGTTTCAGCGCATGCCCGCACTTTGAGCGAGATCGAAGGCGGAATTCCTGCCGTGATGAATTTTTCGCTGGACGCAGACGCAATCGTAAAGAACGGAATCAGAAAATTCGCGCCGTGCCATCTCGAAGTTACCAAGGCTCGCGACGAACTTTTGATTTCATCGAGCGAGAACGTCGGACTTTCCGGAACTGTTTCGCGCATGCGTGACATCAGTCTGCGCATGAAAAATCCTCTTCCGTTGGAATTTTCCGTGGACGGAAGCGTTTCGCCCGATGACGTGAATCTGATTTTTTCCGATGTGTTCATAAGTCTGCCGAAACTTTTGGATGGACTGAATGTGGATGTTGTGAAAGTGCGAAAAGGAAATCTTTCGGGTGGCTTTTCCATAACCGGCACTTCTCAAAATCCGTATTTCGCGGGCGCGCTCGAAATTGTTCCTGCGGAATTCAGCTGCCCTGATTTTTTCCGTCGGCCCGCCACTACCGAAAAAATCACGCTTTTCATGTCGGAACAAGAATTCTATACCGAGCCTACGAGATGCACGCTCAGGCGGCAGCCCGTGGACGTTACTGTGAATGTCCAGATGAACGGCTTCGCGTTCGAAAGTCTCGGTGTTCATGTCCAGACTGTTGAAGAAAGATTCGTTCCGCTGAACATGAATCTTTCGGAAATCCATGTCAAGGGTGATTTTCTTGCGAATTTGGACATATTGTACGAAGACGGCAGAACGAGCGTTTCGGGCGAACTTGTGGCAAGGGACACGAACGCTGAATTTGGAGCGACTCGTCTCAACGAAATTTTCGCGGGCTTCGCGCAGCCTTTCCATGGCGATGACGACGAAACTTCCAATACCGATGTCGCCTTGAACATACGCACGGAAAGCCGCGTTCAGATTTCGTATTCGTCGTACTTGCGGGCGGTCGTCGCTCCGGGAAGCGAGATTGAGGTGACTTATTTCGGCGACCAAAACAGGCTTTTGCTTGACGGAATTGTCCCGATACGAAGCGGAGAATTGAGCTATCTCAACACGAATTTCTACATAAAAGAAGGCGTGGTGCATTTCAGCGACAACGACGAAAGCTTCGACCCGCGCATCACTGTTCGCGCGGAGACCAAAACCCGCGACGAAAATGGCGACAGTGTTACCGTTTCGCTTTCCGTGGAAAACCAGCATTTGAGCGAACTTTCTCCGAGACTTTCGGCAAGCCCTGCAAAGAGCGAACGTGAAATCATGGAAATATTGGGCACGATAATCACCGCCGATTCCAGCAATATTGCGGATTTCGCGCTGGCTTATGGCGACCAGACGATTCAGACGGTTTTTACAAGAAAGTTGGAAAACGCCTTGCGCGATTTCTTTAATTTTGATATATTTTCATTGAGGACAATGGTCGTTCAGAATGCCGTAAAGCAAGGAATCGGACGTTCGTCTTCGGGCGACGGGCAAGGAAGTTTTTCCAATCCCGCCGGTAACTATTTGGACGGTACGACTGTTTATATTGGAAAGTACTTGGGTGATTCAATGTTTGTCGATGCGATGCTTCGTATGGACTATGACGAGAACCGTACTGGCGACAAGTACACGCTCAACGGGCTTTCGTTCAGGTCGGAAATCGGCTTCGAACTGGAATCGCCGTTTGCCAACGTTCGATGGAGCATGTCGCCTGATTTCGAGGATCTTGTGAACATGCGGCTTGTGCAGAATACTGCGCTCACGTTGTCATGGAAGTTTAATTTTTAACTTGAATTTGGAGTTGTAAAAAAGATGCATTTAAAATTTAGGGCGTTCTTGCTGTGTCTGATTTTCATGGCGTTATCCGCGAATCTTGTCTGCGCCCAGGAAGAAGATGACGACTGGTATTGGGACCGCCCGATTTCCAAGATAACGTTCAAAGGGCTTCAAAGCGTGAAGCAATCCGAACTTTCTGGCTTGGTTTCAAGTTACATCGGAAAGAATGTCGGCGATTGCTTCTATGATTTGCTGAACAGGCTTGAGGCGTTGGACTATTTTGACGATATCGAGCCTGGAGCCACGCACGATTCAGGAAACGGAGTGATTCTTGTTCTCACCGTGACCGAAAAGCCCGTCATCGCTTCCATAAGATTCCGTGGCAATAAAAAAGTCCGCAATCCGCCGCTGCGCGAGGCTCTCACCATAAAAGTCGGAAACGTGTTCGTGGAATCCGAGGCGTTCGCGGAGGAACGCGCCTTGCGCGATGTCTATCTTGAAAAAGGTTTCACCAATGTCAAAGTTTCGCATACTGCGCAGGAAACGGAAGCCGGAATCGTCATCACGTTCAACATAAGCGAGGGCAACACGACTTCCGTAGTCGCCGTGAATTTTGAAGGAAATTCCGCGTTTTCCAACAAAAAGCTTAGAAGCCAAATGAAGATGAAGACGGCGGGCACAATTCGCAAAGGCTCGTTTCAGGAATCTCAGCTCGAGCAGGACAGGCAGGCCATCACGCGCTTTTATATGGACCGCGGCTATCTCGACTTCAACATCATCGACATAACGCGTGACGTTGCGCGCAACGACGAAAAGGATCGCGACGAGCTTACGATTACATACTATATTTACGAAGGCTCTGTCTACACGTTCGATGAAATTTCGTTCACGGGAAACAAAGTTTTCAGCACCGAGCGGCTTTCCTCTTTGGTGACGCTGAAGAAAGGCGACGTGTTCAACGCGACGAAATTTTCCGAAAGTCTCATGCGCGTTAGCGATCTTTACTACGAAAATGGATATACCGAAAATTCGTTTCAGCCTGCGGAAAACAGGGATGCGGTCGAACGAAAAGTTTCATATGTCGTGAACATCGTGGAACGCGACCGAAGCCACGTCGAGAACATCATAGTCAAAGGAAATTCCAAGACCAAGGATTTTGTCATAACTCGCGAACTCCCGATTGAAAGCGGCGACGTTTTTTCCAAGGCGAAAATTTCGAACGGCCTTAGAAACTTGTACAATCTCCAGTTTTTTTCAAGCGTCGTTCCGACTGTGGAGCCGGGAAGCGATTCGAATTTGGTTGACATAATAATTTCCGTGGAAGAGCAGCAGACGAACAGCATCGAATTCGGAATAACGTTTTCTGGCGTGACAGACCCTGAAGATCTTCCGTTCGCGCTGTTCGTCCAATGGTCCAATTCGAATTTTCTGGGATTGGGAAAGCGAGTTTCCGCCGGCACGACAATTTCATCTGACGAGCAGTCGATAAATTTGGGTTACTCGCAGAACTGGCTTTGGGGACTACCAATTACTTGGAGCGAATCGATTTCATTCTCGCACGCGCGCGCCAAGGCGTACAAGCTCGGATTCGACCAAAGCGGTCGCCCAGTCTACAATGATTATTACATGCAATATCAAAGATGGCAGATGAGCATGGATCATTCGCTCGCCTATCGATGGATGCCGAACTGGGCCATTCTGACGCTTTCGGGCGGAATCACGGACGCGCTCACGAATTTCATTTATGACGATGATCTTTATACGCCGCTTGATCCGACGATCACGCGCTATGCGAACAGTTGGGGCTTTACCAATTCGATTTGGGCAAAATGGTCCATGGACGGCCGCGACATAAATTACGATCCTTCGCGCGGATGGTTTTTCAGTGAAAGGATTGCTTGGTACGGACTTCTGCCCGTGGAAGTGGACTACTTCTTGAGAATGGACACCAAGCTTGAAGGCTACTACACGCTTCTCAATATTCCGTTCAACGAAAAATGGGCGTTCAAGGTTATCTTCGCCGCGCTGATGAGTTATTCCGTGCAGTTGCCCACTCCGCATTCGCAGGTGAGCGACACGAACAAACTTTACATCGACGGAATGTTCAACGGACGCGGCTGGACTGAAATCTACAATTCCGACAAGGGAAGGGCGATGTGGAGCAACAACCTTGAGATTCGTATTCCTGTAGTTCCGGGAATGCTCGCCATTGACGGATTTTTTGACGCGGTGGTCATAAAGGAAGATCCTTCGGACCTTTTTTCGAACGTGGGAATCGAGGATTTCTATTTCAGCGTCGGACCTGACATCCGCATCCTTATGCCGCAGTTTCCTTTGCGCCTGCTTTTCGCCAACTGTTTCCGCGTGAAGGACGGAAGGGTGAAGTGGTACGACACTTGGAATTTCGTGCTTTCATTCAATATGGTCAACAAATAGTTTTCGCGCTTTTTGTGCGAAATTGCATATTTTTGTTTAGGAGTGTTTATGAGTATCAGAAAAACGGCTTTTTTTGTGGCGGGGCTCATTGTGTGCGCCTCGGCTTTCGCGCAGCAGAAAATCACGAATTTCGGCGTGGTTGACACGGAACGAATCTACGCGAGCTTCTTGCAAGATTCCACAAAAATGAAAAATTACGAGAAAGTTCAGGCGGACGTGCAGACGGAACTTGACAAGCGCACGGAGGAAATCCGTTCGATTCAGGCGAAAATCCAGGAGGCTCAAGAACTTGAGCTTAAGGACGATGTGAAGAAATACCAGAATGAACTTCGCTCTAAGGCCGCCGCGCTCAAGACTTACAAGGATTCCAAAGAAAAGGAACTCGCCAACTTGAAAAAGTCGCTTTCGCAGAACGACGAATTCTACAAGAAACTCAATTCTACGATTCGCCGAATCGCGGAAAATGAAGGACTTTCGATGATTCTCAATGTGGACAAGAACCAGTTCATTTTATGGTACAGTCCTTCGGTTGACATTACCGACAAGGTTATTGCCGCATTGTCAAAATAATCAACATACAAGGTAAATATGAGCGAGCAGACTCCTTTGATGGAGCAGTATGGCAGAATAAAAAGCGCGCACAAGGACGAAGTGCTCCTGTTTCGTTTGGGCGATTTCTATGAAATGTTCGATTCGGACGCGCAGGAAGTTTCGCGCCTTTTGAATCTGACGCTCACGCATCGTGGCTCGTCTCCGATGTGCGGCATTCCTCATCATGCGGCAAAAAGTTACATCGCGCGTCTTTTGCGGTTGGGAAAAAAAATCGCCATTTGCGAGCAGGTGGGACCTGTGGCGGCGGCTGGCGGCCTCACCGAGCGCAAGGTGATAGAAATCATCACGCCGGGAACCGTGGTGGAGGACGACTATCTTGAGCGAGCCTCCAACAATTTTCTTGCGAGCCTTTGCGTGACGAATGGATTCGCAGGATTCGCGTACATTGACATCAGCACGGCTGATTTTTTCGCGACAAGCTGGCCGGCTTCTCTTATGGCGGAAAATTTCGCCAAGGAACTTTTTCGCGCTTCTCCGAAAGAATTGCTTTTGCCGTCTTCCCTGAAAGACAACTCCGCCGTGCTTTCCGCTTCGGCGCAGTTTCCCGCGATGCTCGTTTCGTATTATCCCGACTGGCATTTTTCCAATCATTCTTCGTTTGAACGCCTCACGCGGCAATTCGGAACGCAAAATCTCGCTTCGTTTTCGCTCGAGAAAGATTCTGCGGAAGTGGCGGCGGCAGGATTTTTGCTCGACTACATTGACAAGACCACGAATTCAAAAATTGACCATATAAAAGCGATAAAAGTTTTTCAAGAAAGCGAATTTGTCGTGATGGACGATGCCACTCGGCGCAATTTGGAAATTCTTTCGAACCTGCGCGACGGAAGCTCTGCCTTCACGCTTTTGGAAACCGTGAACTTTACGCTCACTGCGATGGGAAATCGCACGATCCGCGAATGGCTTTCATCTCCGCTCACCGACATAAAAAAAATCGAGGCGCGGCAAGAACATGTTTCGTTCTTTTTTGAAAACGACGAACTTTTGGGATTTGCGCGCGAGCGGCTTTCTAAAATTCTCGATGTCGAGCGGCTTGCCTCGCGCATTTCCATGGAAAGGGCGCATGCGAAGGATTTGCTCGCATTGGCGGCGAGCCTTGATTCGTGGATTTCGCTTCGGGAAAAACTTTTCGAATGTGGATTTGAAACTGGCGATACGGAAACGGCCGAAGAAATATCAAGCCTCATATGCCGTGCAATTTGCGACGATCCTTCCACGGCTTTGAACGAAGGTCGCATTATCCGCGAAGGATATTCCGCCGAACTCGATCGCTACAAGGAAATCGAGCGAAACTTCAACGAAATCCTTTCGGAATATTTGGACGAGGAAATTGAAGCCACGGGAATCGCGAATCTCCGCATAAAAAGCAACGGCACTTTCGGATATTTTCTGGAAGTGACCAAAGGAAAAGTTTCTAGCGTTCCCGAACATTTTATAATGAAACGCTCGCTCACGAATTCGGAACGCTATACTACGGAGCGGCTTCGGGAATTGGAACGCGAACTTACCGACGCTTCGTCAAACATAATCGAAACCGAAAAAAATCTTTTTTTGGAATTGCGCGCGCATCTTGCGCAGTTTGTTCCATATTTGATGAGCCTTGCCCGGGATATTGCATACACGGATGCGGCGGCTTCGTTCGCCAAGTCCGCTCGCGTAAACCGCTGGATTCGTCCTCAAGTTGATTCTGGCACGGAATTCAAGGTTGTGGACGGCCGTCATCCTGTGGTGGAAAAGCATCTGCCTTCAGGCGAATTCGTTCCGAACGATTTGGAAATTGCTTCGGGCTTGCTATGCGAAGATGGTGCTTTTTCGGAAAATTTATCCGATGAAAACAATCTTGTTCGCTTGCCTGCGTTCTCTCTCATCACTGGCCCGAACATGGCAGGAAAATCTACGTTCCTCAGGCAGAATGCGCTGATTGCGCTGCTTGCGCAGGCTGGAAGTTTTGTTCCAGCGACCTCGGCGAAAATAGGACTTGTGGACAAAATTTTTTGTCGCGTGGGCGCGAGCGACAATCTTTCGCGTGGAGAGTCAACTTTTTTGGTTGAAATGACTGAGACTGCGAGGATTCTTCGTGGCGCGACATCACGCTCGCTCGTCATAATGGACGAAGTGGGGCGCGGCACTTCCACCGAGGACGGGCTTTCCATTGCATGGGCGGTGAGCGAGTATCTTTTGGACATTGTAAAATGTCGCACTTTGTTCGCCACTCATTATCACGAACTCACTCGTCTTGAGCATCCGTTGCTTAAACTTTTGCGCATGGACATGCGCGAGGAAGGTGGAACGATAGTTTTCTTGCGAAAAGTGAGCGAGGGTGCCGCCGGAAATTCTTATGGAATCCATGTCGCGCAGCTCGCGGGCATTCCTCAAAGCGTTATTTCCCGTGCAAGCGAAATCCTTTCTTGGATTCAGTCGCAGGGCTTCGGAAATTCGCTTGTTCCTGACGAGGCAATTTCGCACGATGAAGCCAACTCCGAGGAATATGAGTTTAAAAATGGAAATTTGCCTGACGAAAAAAAATCGCCTCAAGGCAAGAAAAAACTTTCCGCCGTTCCGCCCGCGGCCAATGAACTTTTTAGCAACGAGGAAATCATACTTGGCGAAATCCTTTCTGCGGATACAAACAATATGACTCCGATTTCCGCCTTGCAATTGATAGAACATTGGAAAAAAACGCTTTCCGAAACTTAAAAATTCTCTAGATTAATTTGATTCGCCGCGAATTTTTTTTGCAAGCAAATCAAGGAAATTCAAAAAAATTCCGCATGAAATCCGCAAAAAATTCCGCAGAAAAAATTAGTAATTTTTTCTCTGATAACGGGAATTTTATTCTGAAAATTCGCATGTTATATACGTGAATGGTTTTCCAAAAAAACGATTTTGTGGCAAGGCTCGTCTCCCGATTTTGGGCGGTGCGCGAGAAATTTTTCGGCTGAATGCGGAAAGATTTTTCTCGTGCGCGATTTCGTTGGCTTACGGCGCGGAAGAATGTCTTTCGTGCGGCAGAGTCTCTTATGACATGCCCGTCTGCGCAGAATGTCGGAAAAATTTGGAAGGCTATGTCAGATTTGATTCGGGGGCGCGGTGCTCGAAATGCGGAAAGGTTTTGATTTCAGAAATCGGAATTTGTCTTGAATGCCGCGAGCATCCTTCCTTGAGTTCTCTCGATGCGCTTTATCCGCTTCATTCGTATTTGCAATGGAAGAAGGATTTGGTGTTCGCTTGGAAGATTGAAGGACAGAGGAGACTGTCTCCTCTGTTCGCCAATCTTCTTTACGACGCGCTGCGCTCGCTCGGTTTGGAAAAGAAAACTTTGGTTCCTGTTCCTCCGCGTCCGGGAAAACTGAAAACTGAAGGCTGGGATCAAATCGACGAGCTTTCGCGCATTCTTTCTGAAAAGCATGGCGTGAAAGTGATTTCGCTTTTGGAGCGGAAAACTTCCACCGAACAGAAAAAACTCGGTCGCGATGCGCGAATCGGAGCGGCAGGCGCAGTTTACGCGCTCTCATCCCAAGCAAAGGAGGCCTTTGAAATTCTGCCCGAAGAAGTTGTTCTGCTTGATGACATAGTTACCACTGGCGCGACAATGGAAAAATGCGCATGGCTTTTGCGCGAGGCTGGCGTGCGGAAAGTGAGCGGCATCGCGCTTTTCAAGGCTTAACGCACATATTTCGAAAAAAGCGTTTTTCGTATTGATTTTTTTTCGATTAGCCGTTATAATATCTTAATAACATTGGAGGAACTAATGGCTGACGTAGAATCGCAGATTCAACTTGTAACATTCCAGCTTGGCGAAGAACTTTACGGCGTTGACATTATGGATGTAAAGGAAATCGTGAAAATCCAGCCGGTGCGACCGCTTCCCAACGTGCCGTTTTATGTGGAGGGAGTGTTCAATCTCCGCAAGGAAATCATCCCGATCATAAACCTGCACAAACGTTTTCGGTTGAAGGCGCTTGATTTAGGCGACAATTCTATGGATGAAGGCGGATTTGTGATTCTCAATATCGAAGGCAATCGCATTGGAATCATAATCGACCGCATTGCCCGCGTTACCGCCGTAGAAAGGAGCGACATCAAGGCACCGCCTCAGATGCTCAGCGGAATCGGCACGGAATACATAAACGGAGTGATTCAAAAGGAAGCCGATTCTCCGTACCTCATCATGCTCGACATCCGCCGTCTTTTCAACGCGAACGAATTGCAGAAAATCATAGACGTGCAAAAAAGATGATTCAAACTTTCAGCTCAACCATACGCCGGAAGGAAATGGACGCGGTTCTCACTTGCATGGTCGATGAAAAAATCGGCCCTGGCGAGATTAACGCGCGTCTGATTCAGACGGTAAAAGAATTTTTCTCATGCGCTGGCGCGGTGGCTTTGCGCAGCCCTGATGTGGCTTTGAAATACGCGCTCAAGGCTTTGAATCTGGAGGCGGGAAGCGCGGTGATGATAAGCGCGCTCGCTCCGTCCTGGCAGATTTTCGCCGTGGAAGAGGCTGGCTTCAAGCCGCTCGTCCTTGACGTGGAAAACGAAACTGCGCAGGTTTCTGCCGAAATCGTTTCCGAAGGAATGAAGGCCGGCGGACGCGTTTTGGTCTTGACGGAATCGCTCGGAATCTTGCCGGATTTTGAAAGCATTTTGGCTTTGGGCGTTCATATAATCGAGGACGTTTCGCAAAGCGCGGGCGGCATCGTGCCGGAAATTTCTGCGGAAGGCGAGGGCGGAAAAAATTCCGCTTCGGAAGAAAACGCTTCGCAGGCGAAACTCGGCGAAATCAAAGGAAAACGCGCCGGCTCTTTTGGAATTTATTCGATTTGCGCGCTCGAGGAGCACGACGTAATCACGGCGGGCGGAGGCGCGTTGCTTTTCGCGCACGGAAGGCGCGATTGGCTCGTGTTGAAATCCGTCGTGGAAACCATCCTTCCTGTCGAAATGCTTCCCGACATAAACGCGGCTCTCGCGCTCATTCAGATAAAGGAATTTTTCAGGAACGAGCAAAAGCGCAAGGAAATCCACGCGCTGTTTTCGCGCTCTGTGATGTCTGGAAAAAATCGGACGTTCGCGCGCGACGTGGAAAACCTTTCCACGGTCTGGTCGTTTCCGCTCGTGCTGAATTCTGGATTCAAGGACGTGAAGCAGTACGCGCAGAAAAAGGAAATCGAAATTCGCGCGGCGTTCGAGGACTGCGTTTTTTCGCGCAGGCCCGAAGAATTCGACAAGGCTTGCAAGAACGCCAAGACGCTTTTTTTGCGCACGGCGGTTTTTCCGCTTTATCCTCGCTTGAGCCGAATTCAAGTCGAAAAAATTTCGAAGGTTTTGCTGACGCTTCCATAAATTTCGTGGGGAAAAATGAAAAAGTGCCTTATCGTCGTGAACACGGACAAGACGCAGTCTGAAATCCTCGGAATCGACATCGCGAATTTTTTGAAGGAACGCGGCATCGAATACGAATTCCTTGATTTCAACGGGCGCGAGCAAAACGCCGAATTTTCGCGCTTCGATTTTGTCGTGACGCTCGGCGGCGACGGCACTGTGCTTTTTGCCTCGCGTGGATGCGCTCCTTTCGGAATTCCCGTTTTTCCCGTGAATCTCGGAGAATTCGGCTTCATCGCGGGAATAAGTCCGTGCGACTGGCGGGCGGAATTTGAAAGATTTTTGGAAGGAAAAATGCCGATCACGCGCCGCGCGATGCTCTTCGCCGCCGTAGCGCGTTCGGAAAAAATCGCGCACGAATTTTTGGCTTTGAACGACATCGTTGTGAGCGCGAAAAGCGCGGCAAAGACGATTTCCCTTGACATAAGCGCGAACTCTTCTCCGCTCGGGCATTTCAAGGCGGACGGCGTGATTGTCGCAAGTTCCACCGGCTCCACGGCGTATTCGGCTTCGGCTGGCGGACCGATCGTGGATCCCGAGCTCAACGCGCTTGTCCTTACGCCGCTCAATCCTTTTTCGCTTTCGGCGCGGCCGATTGTTTTCGGCGAAAAGGCGAGGCTTCGGATTCGGATTGTGCCTTCGAGAAATCACAGCGCGATTATCACTGTGGACGGGCAGGAACCTTTCGCTTTGGAAGACGGCGACGAAATTGAAATCAAAAAGTCCGAACACGACGCGCTTTTGGCAGACGCTTCTGTGGAAAAATTCTACGACGCGCTTCGCTTCAAACTAAACTGGTCGGGCGGACCTGCCGGAGGAAAGCATGCTTGAAGATTTGCGGATAAAGGACTTCGCGCTGATTGACTCGTCGTACATCGAATTCTCGCGCGGCTTCACCGTGCTTTCGGGCGAGACAGGCGCGGGAAAGTCGATTCTCATAGGCGCGCTTTCGTTTTTGCTCGGAGGAAGGGCGGGCGCGGAATCGATTCGCGCGGGACAGAACGAGGCTTCGGTGACGGGAACTTTTTTGCTTCCCCCCGCTTCGCCTTCCGACCGTGACCTTTCCGACGACTTGGAAGAAGAGCCGCTTTCGGCGCGTGAATGGCTTTCCCAGCGCGGCATCGAGGACGAGGACGGGCGCATAATATTGCGGCGCGTGATCCGCGCGAACGGAAAGAGCGGCGCGTGGATTGGCGGAACTGCGATTCCCCGCGCGGACTTGGCGGCGTTCTCGCAGTTTCTCGTGGACATTCATGGGCAGCACGAACATCAGTCGCTGATGCGCGTTTCGGAGCACAGAAAATTTCTCGACGGATTTTGCGGCATCACGGATGAAGTTTCGGAATTCACGAGGCTTTACGCGCGGCTCGTGGCGCGGCGCGAGGATTTGCGTTCGCTTGAGACGGACGCGGGCGAGCGCAGGCGGCGCGCGGAATACCTTTCGTATTCTATCGAGGAAATTGAAAACGCGAATTTAAAGCCGCAGGAGGACGAATCGCTTTCCGCCGAAGAATCGCGGCTTTCTTCGTTCGAAAAATTGTATTCGGAAATCCATTCGATAAACGCGCTTTTTTCTTCGGAAGACGGCGGCGGAATTGAAACGCTCGCGAAGCAGGCGCGAGGCGCGAGCGGAAGGGCGGCCGCGCTCGACAAAAGCCTTGAATCGCTGGATTCCCGCGTGGAAAATCTTTTCTATGAAATCTCGGATCTTTCAGGCGAATTCAAAAGCTATGAAAATTCGCTCGTGTTCGATCCGGCTCATTTGGAAGAAGTGCAGGCGAGACTCGACTTGATTTTCAAACTGAAAAAGAAATACGCTTCCGGAACTGACGCGCCTCTTTCGGAGCTTTTCGACTATGCGGAAAAAAGCCGCGCCGAATTGGAACGCCTTGAATCTTCCGACCAAAGCCGGGATGAGCTTTCAAAGGAAATTTCCGCGCTTGAAAAGGAAGTCTACGAGCGTGCGAGGAAAATCTCGCAAAAACGCTCCGCGGCCGCGCAGTCAATGTCCGCGCAAGTGGAAAAAATTTTGCAGACGCTCGGCATGGCGGGAACGAAATTCAGCGTGGGAATAAGGCAAAAGGCGGGCGACGCGCTCGAGCAGAAATGCGGGCCTTACGGAATGGACGACATTGAATTCCTTATTTCCGCGAATCCGGGAAGTCCGCTCGGCTCGCTTTCGAAAATCGCATCGGGCGGCGAACTTTCCCGCATGATGCTCGCGCTCAAGACCGTGCTCGCGCAAAGCGACAAGGTGCAGACTTTGATTTTCGACGAAATTGATACGGGAATCGGCGGCGAAGTGGCGGTGGCAGTCGGCGAGCATCTCAAGTCACTTTCGCTCGACAGGCAGATTTTGTGCATAACGCATCTAGCGAGCATCGCAGTTTATGCCGATAATCATATAAGGATAAGAAAGTCCGCCGAAAACGGAAGCACCAAGACCGCCGCGCAGGTGGTTTCTGGGCAGGAGCGTGTGGTGGAAATCGCGCGCATGCTTTCAGGCGACAGCCGCAGCGGAGAATCTTTGGAACACGCGGCGGCGATGCTCAAGAAATTCGGCGCGAAAATTTCGTAGGACGAAGTTTCCGTTGGAAACTTTCATACAAATTGCGCATTTCGCTTGAATCTTCGCGCACTTTTATTGGGAGAAGACATGGGCAAAGTTTCAAATGAAGACAGGGAAGTATTCAAAAATTCCTCGAAGCAATACACGGAAATCATAAATTCCGAGCTGAAAAAAGAAAAGGAAACGCTTGCGGCCATAAAAAAAGATCCGTCGTGCGCGGTGCAAAAGCGTTTCGAACTCGCCGAGCAGATGTGCTACATCGCGTCGCTTTACAACGCCATCAACACGGCTTCCGTGAAAATGCTTGAAGTGAAGAACAACGACGCCTTGAACGACGCGCGAAAAATTCTTTACAAGGCGTTGATATACCTTGAAGAGATGGTTACGAATATCGTGGATTCTGCCCCAAGCGACTTGACGAAAAATATGGAGGCGATAGAAGGAATTTCCCTTGAGAAAAGGTATTTCCTCGTGCGAAAGTTGGGCTTGATAATCCAAATGGTAATCGATGCGTTCGGCGACAATTCAAAATGGAAATGGTCGTTCGTGGAAATCAACGGGCGTTTTGCCGCAGTCACCAAAAATATGTTCGACTTCAAGAACTACGTCAAGTCATATTTTGATCCCAATTCTTCCGACAATGAAAACGCGATACTTTACATTCGTTTGACGAAGACCTTGTTGGATAAATCTGCCGACGCGTACCGCAACAAATATGAACTTTCCAGCAGGCGAATGGACGATATGAAGATGGCCATAAAATTTGTCATGGCGCTGCGTCAAGTGTGCGTCGCTTTGAGCGAATCCGACGACGCGGAGGAACTGAAAAAAAAGGCCGCCACTTGGAATGAACGCATGAAAGCCGACCGCAAGTCAGGAAAGAATAGCTAGATTCCTTTGCGCGCGACGCCTTAAAAATCAACTTGCATTATTTTCCGTTTTGTGATATATTTTTCTCCGATTTGTATTTGCAAATTTAAATTACGGAGGAATTAAATGAAAAAGTTGCTTTTTGTTTGCGCGGCGTTGTGCGTGGTCGCGCTTTCGTCATGTGCCAAAAAGGGCGGCAAGGTCAAGTCGCCTTTCACCTCGAATGATTCGCGCCCCACGATTCGCCTTGTCACGGACGCTACCGGCATCGACGACAAGTCTTTCAACGCGGCGGCGTGGCGTGGAATCCTCGAATTCTATGGCGACACTTTGGAAAATCCTGCGGGACGTGGAACGCTCTACGATGTAGTTACCTGCCAGACTCAGGATCAATATATTCCCACGCTCAAGCAGCTTTCCGACGAAGGCTACGGCATCATCTGCGCCACGGGATTCACGTTCGCGGACGCGATTGGCGAAGTGGCGGACGAATATCCGAATCAAAAATACGTTATAATCGATGTCGATTGGGTGAACAGGCCAAACGTAAAGGAATTCGTTTTCCGCGAAGAGGAAGGCTCTTACCTTGTTGGTCTTGCGGCGGCGTATCAGGCGAAAAAGGACGGAATTCAAAATCCGAAATTCGGCTTCATCGGCGGAGTGCCGGGCGCGACGATTACGAAATTCGAAATGGGCTACATTCAGGGATTGCGCGAAGTGATTCCCGAAGCGGAAATCGTCGATTACTACGCCAACGACTGGGGAAAGCCCGAGCTGGCGAAGACGCAGGCGAAGGCTTGGTACGACAATGGCGTTTACGCGATATTCTCTGCGGCGGGCGGCACCGGAAACGGAACGATTGCGCAGGCGAAAGAAATGAGGCTTGCCGGAAAAAATGTCTGGGCGATCGGTGTGGATTCGGATCAATATGCCGACGGCATCTATGCGGAAGGACAGTCCGCCGTGCTCACTTCCATGATTAAGCGCGTGGAAAAATGCGCCTTGATCGCGCTGACCGAAGCGTCGTATGACGGATTTGTGGGCGGCGTTACGAATCTCTCGCTCAAGGACGAAGGCGTTGACTATTCAAAGTCGAATCTCGCGCTGGATTCTTCGGTGGTTTCTTCCGTGGACGAAATGAAAAAGTCGATCGTCGTTGGCAACGTCACCGTTATCGGAAAATACAAGGACGCTTTGGCAGCGGGAGTCGTTCCGGCTGGACTTGGCGCGATTGATGACTAGCGTCGTTGCGGCGCGGGCGGGCTTTCATTTTTGAAGGCCTGCCAATTGCTGTAGGAGGCGGATGGTGTGCCTTGAAAATTATGCTATTGAAATGATTGGCATAACGAAGCGTTTTCCGGGAGTCCTCGCGAACGACGGCATCACACTCCGCGTGCGGGAAAACGAAATCCTTGCGCTTTTGGGCGAAAACGGCGCGGGAAAGTCCACGCTGATGTCGATTCTCTTCGGCTCTTACGACGCGGATTCGGGCGAAATCCGGATTCATTCGAAGGAAGTGCGCATAAAAAATCCGAATGTCGCGACCGACCTTGGAATCGGCATGGTTCACCAGCATTTCAAGTTGGTGGAAAACTATACCGTCGCCGAAAACATCGTGCTCGGGCGCGAGCCTCGGACGAAATTCGGCACGCTCGACCTTGCCGCCGCGCGAAGGGAAGTGCTCGCATTGAGCGAACGCTATGGGCTGAAGGTGAATCCCGACGACAAAATCGAGGACATCACAGTCGGAATGCAGCAGCGCGTGGAAATCCTCAAAGTGCTTTATCGCCGCGCGGACATCATCATTTTCGACGAGCCGACGGCGGTTCTCACTCCGCAGGAAATCGACGAGCTTTTGGAAACAATCCGCCTTCTCAAGGCGCAGGGAAAGACAATCGTCCTCATCACCCACAAGCTCAAGGAAATAAAGGCCGTGGCGGATCGCTGCGCGGTTTTGCGTCACGGAAAACTCATCGACACGGTGAACGTCGCCGAGACGGACGAAGGTCGTTTGGCGGAACTGATGGTGGGACGCGCCGTCAATTTTAAAATCGAAAAGAAGCCTGCGAAAATCGGAAGCGTCGTCCTCAAAGTGGAAAATCTCTGCGTGAAAAATCCGCGTGGAATTCTCGCCGTCAACAATCTGAGCATGGAAGTGCGCTCGGGCGAAATCCTCGGAATCGCGGGCGTGGACGGAAACGGGCAGAGCGAGCTTTTGAAGGCGCTGACTGGACTTTGCAAAATTCAAAGCGGAAAAATTTTCCTGAACGGCGAGGACATCACGAATTCTTCGATTCGCCATCGCATCGAACGCGGAGTCTGCTGCGTTCCCGAAGACCGCAAGCGATTTGCGCTTGTGAGCGAATTTGACGTGGGCGAAAATTCCGCGCTGAAGAACTATTACGACGCTCGCTTTACGCGAAAGAAAATCTTTTTGAACAAAAATGCAATGCGCGAAAAAGGCGAAAGCCTGATTTCATCGTTCGACATAAGGGCGGGGCAGGGCGCGGCGACGCTTGCTGGAAGCATGTCGGGCGGAAACCAACAGAAAGTCGTCATCGCGCGTGAAATCGACTTGAACGGCCCGTTTTTGATTTTCGCGCAGCCGACGCGCGGACTTGACGTGGGCGCAATCGAATACATCCGCCGAAGAATTGTCGCCGAGCGCGACGCGGGCAAGGCCGTGCTTTTGGTGAGTTTTGAGCTTGACGAGATTATGAATCTTTGCGACAGAATCGCGACGATTTCAAAGGGCGCGATTGTGGGCACGCGCAATGCGGGCGAAGTGAGCGAGCGGGAAATCGGATTGATGATGTCGAGTTAGAATTGCGCGGTCGGCTTGGCTTGGAAACGCTGGCTTGATTTTTGCAAATAGTTTGGAGAATGATTTTGGTTCAAAAGAAAAAATATTCTTCGTTTTACGAATTTCTCATAAAGTCCGACGGCGCGGTTTCCGTGCTGGTGATCGTGCTTGGATTCCTTTTCGCGACGGCTTTGATTGCGCTCGTGGGAAGAAATCCGCTCGGAATGTACAAGGCTCTTTTTCAGTCGTGCACCGGATTCAATTTGAACAACGGAAAATGGAACATCCGCTATGTGGGCGAATGGCTGAACTATTCGATTCCGTTCGTGCTTTGCGGCTACGCGATGGCGTTCGCTTCGCGCACGGGACTTTTCAACGTGGGAGGCGAGGGACAGTACATCGTCGGAATGACGGTGGCGCAGTTGGTGGCGATTTTCTTTCCCCGAATTCCGTTCGCGCATCCGGCGGCGGCGTTGCTGCTCGCGATTCTTTGCGGCGCGGCTTGGGGCGGAATCGTTGGATTTCTCAAGGCGCGCTTTGAAGTTTCGGAAGTCGTCTCCACGATCATGCTCAATTACATCGCGCTTTACCTTTCGCGAATCGTGACTCTCGCGATTCCCGGAAGCAACACTTACAAGACTGTGAATTTTCCTGAGACGGCGAGTTTGAAAATTCCTTTTCTTTCGAAGATCTTCAACAATTCGAATTTGAACGCGGGAATTTTCATCTGCATTGCAGCGATTTTCGCCTATTGGATTATAATGGAAAAAACGACGCTCGGCTTTTCGATGCGCGCGACCGGCTTCAACAAGGACGCGGCGCGGGCGGCTGGAATTCCCGTCGTGGCGAGCGTCGTGGCGAGCATGGCGATTTCGGGCGCGTTCGCGGCTTTGGGCGGAAGCATCGTCGCGCTCGGCTCGTTCAGGTACGGCCGCGTCATCACCGGAATGGACAACTACGGATTTACTGGAATGGCCGTGGCTTTGGTGGGAAACTGCACCGCGCTCGGCACGGCTTTGGCTGGGCTTCTTTTCGGACTTTTGCAGGCTTCGCAGGCTTTGATGCAGTCGAACAACATTCCGAAGGAAATCGTTTTCATAATTCAGGGACTCGTCGTGGTTTTCATCGCGCTGAAGACTGGATTGCGGATTTTCCTTTCGTGGCGGCTTCGCCAAAAAGATAAGATTGAAATTTCGCCTGTATCTGAAAATTTGAGGAAAGAAAAATGTTGAGTAGTTTGCCTTCGATTTTCATGATTGTGGCTCCGATTCTCATCACTGCCGTCGGCGGAATGATTTGCGAGCGGAGCGGCGTCGTGAACATCGCGCTCGAAGGATTGATGGGAATCGGCGCGTTCACTGCGGCCACCGTCCATGTCCTGATGGAGACGGCGGGATTTGCGCGATGGGATTTGTGCGTGGCGCTTTTGGCGGGCGCGATTCTTGCCACGGCCTTCACGCTGATTCACGCTTACGCTTCGATTTCGCTGAACGCCGACCAGACGATTTCAGGCACGGGAATAAATTTGCTTTCGAGCGGAGTGACGATTTTTTTCTGCCAGATAATTTTCCGCGCGGACAGGACGCGGCCTTTCCAAATTGGAATGATGCCGGACGCGAGCGGATTCTATCCCACGCTTTGGATTGCGCTC
Organism: uncultured Treponema sp.; assembly: GCA_964653395.1. Classification (GTDB taxonomy): domain Bacteria; phylum Spirochaetota; class Spirochaetia; order Treponematales; family Treponemataceae; genus Treponema_D. Next base: position 29,163 of record CAZZFL010000014.1, read on the forward strand.
GCGGTTTTGCTCGTCGCATGGTTCGTGCTTTATCGCACGGCGTTCGGACTGCGCCTTCGCGCTTGCGGCGAGCATCCCGACGCTGCGGCGAGCGTCGGCGTGAATGTGCTCGGAATGCGATATTTCGCCACGCTCGTCTCGGGATTTTTGGCTGGACTTTCGGGCGGTTGCATGGTGCTAACGCAGTCCATCCAATTCACGAGCAACACAGTAAACGGCGCGGGATTCATCGCGCTCGCGGCGGTGGCGTTCGGGCGATGGAAGCCGCTTGGAATAGCCGGCTCCACGTTCCTTTTCGGGCTTGCAAGCGCGCTCGCTGTGCTTTCAAGGAATTTCTTTCCGAAAATTTCGCAGTCGCTTCCTTCCGAAGTCTTCAACATCCTGCCGTATTTCATAACGCTGCTCGCGCTGATGATTTTCAGCGGAAAGAACTACGCGCCGGCCGCGGACGGAAAGCCTTATGTCAAGGGAGCGTCGTGAAGAATGCCCGGCGTTCATTTGGCGGACAGGCGATAGTTTGGCGACTTTTTTTTGCGAGGCGACATGAATCTTGAAAAAAACTGCGTTCCGATGATTCTCAAAATGTTCGAGGCTTTTTCCATCGAACGCTGGAACGATCTCATTCGTCCGTTTGATTTAATTGAAATGGACAAGGCCGCCGAAAAAATGGTGCTCGCCTATATCATCGGAAAATTCGAGGAAAACGCCGGAAAAAAAATAAACTGGCAGTGGATGATGAATGCCTCGCTTTTCGACCTTTTGAAAAAAATCGCGCTGTGCGACATCAAGGCGCCCGTCCAGGATTTGATAAAAAGCGAATATCCATCCGAATATCTCAGGCTCAACGAATGGGTGCTGAACCAATACCGCCCGTTCATGGACGACGAATTTTTCGCGAAGTTCACGATTTACATCGGGCAAAAGGCGTCCTCGATTTCGATTCCTGAAACCGACGTTCTCACGAGCAGGGTCTATGCCGCCGCGCACAAGTATTCCACAATGCGCGAATTGCAGATGCTTTTTCCGGTGAACGAAAGCGTGCGTCTGGTGAAAATCGAGCGCGAGCTGAACGAGACGCTTTCGGCTTTCATGGACTTGCGCGGATTGCAGCTGCTGATGACGAAGCGGCGGCCGTTCGAGTTTCTTCTCAAAATCGAGCAGCTTCGTTTCCAACGCCGCTGGAATCAGACTCCGCGCGTTCCGCATACGAGCGTCCTCGGGCACTGCTATTTCGTCGCCGCCATCACGATGCTTTTGCAGAGCGCGTCGGGCGAAAAAATGTGCGCGGGGCGCGCCTACAACAATTTTTTCAGCGCGCTTTTCCACGACTTGCCGGAGGCCGTGACGCGCGACATCATATCGCCCGTGAAGCAGGCGACGGACGCTCTTCCGGAAATCGTAAAAAAAATCGAAGATGAAATCGTGGCGAAGGAATTGGTTCCGCTCATGGAAGATTTTTACGCGGGCGAGCTTTTGTATTTTACGAACGACGAATTTGAAAACCGCATTTTGCAAGAGGGAAGTGCGCGTTCGGTGAGTTTTAAGGAACTGAATTCCCGCTACAATTCCGACGATTTTTCGCCCGTGGACGGAAAGTTGGTGCGCCTCGCCGACCATTTGAGCGCGCTTTTGGAAGCGGACATTTCGATAAAGCACGGAATCACGTCGCCGCACCTTGAGGGCGGGCGGAAGAACATGCTTTCCTCGCATCCGCGCGGAAAAATGATAAACGGAATCGATTCTGGAATTTTGTTTGAAAAATGCACGGAAGTCGCAAATTGAACGCGGAATTGCCTGAAAAAAAATCGAAGCCGCGCATTTTCCGCGCAACTCTAACCTGCCGAATATTCACTATTAAATATTAACTTTTAACTGCATTTCGCGGCAAGGATTGTAGCACCTGCTGCAAGCAGTCCCGGAGCAGCACGAAGTGCGTGCGAAGGGATGAGCCGCGGTTAGTCGGCGAAGTGCGGAAAGCCTGTTTTTTGTAAAGCGAAGCGTAACAAAAAGCCGCCCAGCAACCATTCCATTAACTATTAACTATTCGCTTTTAACTGTATTATCCTCTCGGCGCTTTCGCGGGATCGATGGGGCTTCCGTTGCTGAAAACCATCAGCGTGAGGCGCGGCTCTTTTGAAATTGCGTCCACGCCCGCAAGTCCTATCGTGTCGCCGTATACCACGTAGTCGCCTTTTTTCACTTTGATTTCGCACATTCCAGTGTACGCGTACACAAGCCCGGTCTTTGACTGCACGAACACGACTTCGCCGAATCCTCGGTATGTGCCACAGTACATCACAGTTCCCGCCATGATGTTCATGACCTTTTCTTTGTTGGAAGCGGAAAGCTGAACGCCCGAAACCTTGCCGCCGACATAAGTCACTCGCGGATTTTTTACAGGCCAGACAAGTCCGTCCGCGCCTTTCGTTCCCGAATATTTTCGCGGGTCGGCATCTTTCAAGCTGGGAAGATTTTCCGCGACCGCCTGAGACTTTGACGGCACTTTCAATTTTTGTCCGACCTTCAGCATGTCGTTCTCGCCCAAATCGTTTATCGCGAAAAGTTCCGCCACCTTGATATTGTGTTCCCTCGCGATTCCGTAGAAAGTGTCGCCCTTCTGCACGGTATAAGTTTCAAGCGAAGACGAAGGATAGCCTTGCGAGCCTTTGCCCGCGCTCGAATTGAGGACGGCGGCGTTCTCTATGTCGGGAGTCGGAATGTTGAGCTTCTGCCCTGCCTTGAGAACGTCATTTTCGGAAAGATTGTTCGCCGCGCGCAATTCCTTCAAAGTGATTTGGTATTTTCGTCCAATCGAATACAAAGTCTCGCCCTTTTGCACCAAATGAACGGTGTCGGCGAAAGCGGACAAGCACAGTGCCGCCGAGAGCGCGAACGCAGTTTTCCTGAAAGATTTTCCGATTTTCATACTTTTTATTTATCGGCAGATTTCCCGCAAATAATTAACGGAATATTGGAAATGCGGGAGGAAAAGAAGTATGCAATGCAAAGGAGAAAAGTGGCGGTCAAGTGCTGTGCATTTGGGCGGCTGACTGCTGTAGGATTCGGACGAGAAAGATGGGGCTTGACAATGGTATGGAATTGCGTTATTATAGAAATTGAGTCATAATGATACCAATGGCTGGAAAGTTCTTCCTTATAGTATGATAAAAAGCGAATAAAAATTGTTTGAACATGAAAAAATTAAAAGACTTGAGGATTGTAGACACGAAAATAAACACAAAGCCCGACAATAGGTTGAGGGAACATTTTTCCAAGTTTAGCAATATCGGCTTCTTTGGAAATGGGAGAGAATTTATGAAATTTGTAAATTCAAATCTTGCACTAGAATAATTTTGAGTCATATACATGCTGGTGTGGCTCTTGACATGAAATTATGCAACAGTATAATAATTATGACATAGCCAAAACTCTTGTGGATTAAGGAGATTTTGTATGGACATTTTTTATAAAATATTGGATTATATAATTCCTGTCATTGCAGGATTTGTAATTTTGATTTTTGCAATTATGGGTTATCCAAAGGCTAAAAGTACGGGAACCGAAAAGAAAAACATCATACTTATCGTGCTCGGATGCGGCTTGATATTGGCATCCATTTTGTTTATCTTGTGTGGGTGATTGCTATGTTCCTGCATTCAACATTTCAATTCAGTTAATCGTAATAAAGATGAGTATGACATATTTGCTAATAGAAATGGAAAGACAGTAACATTAAAACATTAATCTTTGATTAGGAGCAACAAAATGAATTTTTTTTTGACTATATTGGCAATGATTCTTTTTTTATTCCCCGGCGGGTGCGGACAAATGCAGCGAAGCCCCACGCCCGGGTTCGGCTTTACAAGCAGGGGAATGAAAATAGACGAGGACTCCATGGAATACAAGATGAAAGTGGCTCTTTTAATAGGTGATCATGATATCCGTTATCAAGAAGTTGAAGAGCTGCTTAGACAGGGCGCGAATCCAGACAGAATGGCCGGACAATTTAAATGGGTTGACACAAATCCACTGTGGATTACGTGCTATGATGAAAATTTTGTAAGTTTATTTGTTTCTTATGGGGCGGATGTAAAAAAAAGACCGTATATTGCAAAAGCCATGTCGGGGAGAATTGCAGTTACTCAAGAACAATGTAATGAATGGGACAGTAAAGGATTATGGTACAACTTTGAGGACTCTGTTTTAAAATCTGTAGAAACTCTGTTAAAAAATGGTGCTGACCCAAACCTAAAATGGATTGGAGGCGAAAAAGTTCTCATTCCAGCGACCAATTGGAATTATCTTCGTTATTTCAGAAAACATGGAGAACTCCCAATAAACAATGCGATAGAATACAATGCAATAAAACTTGTGACTTTATTGCTTAACAATGGGGCAATTCTTGACGAAGAGTCATTGATGCTCGCAACAGAAACAACGGAGCGCACTGGCTCAAGCGAGATGGAAGACCTTGTTCGGGCGCAGTGGGAGCGGCAGTCCGCGAGTGCCGCACAAAAGCGGATACCGAGCAGGTGAAAGACACGTACGGCTCGGATTTCATTGGCTCGATTCCGGCGAGCCAAGAAAAAAGTCTGCGCCGAAG
>CAZZFL010000015.1:0-2372 GCA_964653395.1 uncultured Treponema sp.
ACCATCACTTCCAATGTGCGGGAAATGGACAGCGGCGTTACCAGCATTTCCGAAACGAAGGACGCTTTGGGCAGGCTTTCTCGAAAGATGAATGACGCGATCAGCCAAATTGGTCAGGAAATCGGACAGTTCAAGGTGTGATGTGAAATTTGGGTGGAGGCGCGAGATTTTGTGAAAAGCCTCGCGCCTCTCTGAATCTCCATCCTATTTAAAATCGCGCGTGATGTTCTTGAGCCACTTTCCGCTTTTGTAGTGCGTCACGGGCGCCACCATTTTCAGCCATTCGTCGATGTACAGAATGAAATACACTGCGACCGGTGGCAGGTGCAAGACGAATGCCGCCACAAGCCCTGCCGGAATTGAAATGCACCACATCATTATTGTGTCAAGGACGAATCCGAATTTCGCGTCGCCGCCTGCGCGGAAAATGCCCGCGATCAAAACCGTGTTTATCGAAGCGCCCAGCACCGAAAGGCAATTTATGTACAAAAGCGGATTGAGCATTTCCCTTGCGCCCACCTCCAGCTTCGCCATCTTGAAAAGCAGCGGTCGGCACGCCATCAAAAGCGCGACGCCCGCCACGCCCGAAAGAATCGTGATTCGCACGAGGCGCGATGCGTTCCGCCTTGCCAAATCGTATTCCGCCGCGCCGATTTCCTTTCCAATCAGAATCGCGCCGCCGTAAGCCATTCCGAAGCACGCGATCGTCGCCAAGTTGCGCAGCGTGTTCACGAGCGAATTCGCCGCCACCAAATCCGCGCTCAAATGCCCCATGATCACGGCGTAAGTCGCCCAGCCCGCGCCCCAGACGGTTTCGTTTCCGATGGCGGGAAGCGAATATTTGATGAAATCCTTGAAGAGAATTTTGTTTTTCCTGAAAAGGCACGCGAGACTCAAATTCGGAGACTTTATGCGTGAAGAAACTATGATGCAAATGACCACTTCGACAATCCGCGCGTTGGTCGTGGCGAGCGCGACTCCTCGGATGCCCAATCTCGGCGCGCCGAAAAGCCCGAAGATGAAAACGGCGTTTCCGAAAATGTTCAAAAGCAAGGCGGTCGTCGTGATTGCCGTGACGACTTTCACGCGCTCGATGCTTTTTAGCGTGGCCTGATAAATCGACGAGACGGAAAGGCACAAATACGAAATGCTGACGATGCGCAAATATTTCGCGCCTTCCTGAATCAGGTCCGAATCGTTCGTGAAAATGCTCATCAGGAATTCCGGGAAAAATCCCGAAAGCAGCGAAAAGATTATGCCGACGATGGCGGAAAGCTTCGCGCCGATTCCGAAAATCGTTTCGATGGAATGCGCGTCGTTTTTTCCCCAATATTGCGCGGCGAGCATTATCACGCCCGAAGAAAGTCCCGTGTAAAAAAGAAATGAGACGAATTGGATGTAATTCGCGAGCGACGCGGCCGCAATCGCCGTCTGCCCGATGAATCCGAGCATCACCACGTCGGCGGCGCTCACCGCGGCGATGAGCAAGTTCTGCACCATGATCGGCGTGACCACGGCGAAAAGCTGTCTGCCGAATTCCTTGCGCTCGAGTTTGAGGCTTTCTTTGGAAATCGCACTTTCTGTCATGGTGTAGATATTACTTAAATGATTTGAAAAAATCAAGTCAGTTTTGCGAGTTTTTCTCAAAAAGACAAGTGGAAAACGCCGCTTTTGCGTGAGGGAGGAAATTCCCGTTTGGGAATTCGCTGTTTTTTCGTGGGGCGAGCTTTTCCCGAGGTGGAAAACACCGTTTTGGCGTGGGGCGAGCTTTTTCCCGTGCTGGAAAACGCCGCTTCAGCGTGAGGCGGGCTTTTCCCGTAGTGGAATTCGCTCCTTTTTCGTAAGGGAGTCTTTTGTCGCAGGGCTTCGTCTTGCTTGCCAAGTTTCGCAAGCGAAACTCGCGGAGACAGGCATCCGCAAGGGGCTTCAAAAACAAAAAAACAAGTCGCAGGTTTTCGCCGCGCGATTTTTTCTATTGTAAAACTTGAAACTTTTGCGCAAAATTGCTAGAATGTTTTTATGGAAAAAACTATCGATGAAAGCACGCTCGAAAAGCTTTTGTATCTTTCTCGCCTTTCTCCGGAAAGCACGGATTTGCCGACGCTGAAAAAGCAGGTGGACGAAATCGTTTCGTATTTTGAAATCCTTTCAAAGTTCGACGACAGCGAAAATCCTTACGACGCTTATCCTTCCACGCAAAGCGAAAAGTTGCGCGACGACGAAATTGTCGCGGGGCTTGACATTCCCGACGTGAAAAAAGTTTCGCCGAATTTTATGGACGGATACTTCCAGGTTCCGAAGGTTTTGGGCGAGGGTGCGTGACAAAAATCGCTGGGCGATTTTTGTCAGTTATGAGTGAATAGTTAAGAGTT
>CAZZFL010000015.1:2472-33063 GCA_964653395.1 uncultured Treponema sp.
CGTGACAAAAATCGCTGGGCGATTTTTGTCAGTTATGAGTGAATAGTTAAGAGTTCCTATTTTTTCAGCATCGCAGGAAACATCAGTTTCCGGGAATGTTGAAAACGCGATTTTTCAGCGAAGCGAAAAATCGCAGTATAACAAGCGAGTTTTCGCAGAAAACTCGAAGTTAAAATCCGCACGCCATTTTAGTGCGGATTTTAAATGTGAATAGTCGAGGGAAAATATGAACATAAGCGAAACGATTTCGAAATTGAAGTCCGGCGAAATTACGAGCGAGGCTCTCGTAAAAAGGTCGATAGAAACTTTTGAGGCGGACAAAAATTCCGCGCTTCCTCTGAACGCGTTTTTGGAAATGTACGACGACGCGATTTCGCTTGCCCAAGCGGCGGACGCTGAAATCTCTGCGGCGAGAAAAGAAGGCTCGCTCGACGCGCTTTTCAAAAAGAAACCGCTTTTGGGGCTTCCTTTCGCCAACAAGGACAATATTTCCGTTCGCGGAAAACGCCTCACTTGCGCTTCGAAAATCCTCGAAGGCTACGTCGCGCCTTACGATGCCACGGTGATTTCGCGGCTCAAGGCTGCGGGCGCGATCCCTTTGGGACGATGCAATCAGGACGAATTCGCGATGGGAAGTTCCACGGAATATTCGGTTTACGGACCCACGCGGAATCCGATAAACCGCGAGTACGTTTCGGGCGGCTCTTCGGGCGGAAGCACGGCGGCGGTGGCGGCGAATCAGGCGCTGTTCGCTTTGGGCACGGAGACGGGCGGCTCGGTTCGGCTGCCAGCGAGCTATTGCGGCGTGTACGGCCTCAAGCCCACTTACGGAGTTTTGAGCAGATGGGGCGTGGTGGCTTACGGCTCTTCGCTTGACCAAGTGGGAATCATCGCGCACGCTCCGCAGGATGTGGCGAAGGTTTTGGCGGCGGCATGCGGCGCGGATTTTTACGACGACACAAGCGCGGATTTGCCGGAGGCGGACGCGCTCTTGGATTTGAAGCCGTTTGACGCTCATGAATTTTCCAAAATGAAAGTGGCGATTCCGAAGCAGTTTTTGGAAAGCGAAGGGCTTTCGCCCGACGTCGTCGCGGTGTTCGACAAAACTCGAAAATGGTTCGAGCAAAAAGGCGCGAAAATCGAAGTGGTGGACATGCCGATTTTGGACGCGGCGATCGCTTCCTATTATGTAATCGCCTTGAGCGAGGCGGCTTCGAATTTGAGCCGGTTCGACGGAATCCGCTACGGCCACCGCGTGGACAACGGCAAGGGCTACGACGAACTTTATGTGGAGACGCGTTCGGCGGGTTTCGGCCCTGAAGTGAAGCGGCGAATCATCATCGGAAACTATGTTTTGTCCGAGCAATTTTCGGGCGACACTTACAAAAAGGGAATGACGGTGCGCGCGCGAATCCAGCGCGAAATGTCCGAGCTTTTCAAGAATTATGATTTCGTCTTGTGCCCCACGTGCCCCACGCCCGCATTCAAGTTGGGACAAAAAGTGGACAATCCGCTTGAAATGTACTTGAGCGACCTTTTCACGACGTTCGTAAATTTGGCGCGAATTCCGAGCATTTCAGTTCCGGCAGGATTTGCGGCGGACGGAATGCCGATCGGAATCCAGTTTGTCGGCGCGATGTTCAGCGAAGTGAAAATCTTGCGTGCGGCGCAGACGTGGGAAGTAGAGCACGAAGGCTCTGGAAATCCGATTTCAGACTGAGCGAGGACTTGCGAGCGCGGAAAACGCGCCGTGGCGCGCCTTGCCTGCGTTCCGCGAAATTTTAGTGGAGCGGGCGGCGTGAACGCGCTTTTGCTTTCGGGGCGAAGTTTTGCGCGGCGCGGAAATCGTCACATTTCCTTTCATAATAATAGAAGAACATCTTTTATTGTAATGAAAGACACTCCAACACTGCAATGAAAGACGCTCTTTCAAAAATGCTTTTTTCCGCGCCTTTTTCCGCAAAAAATGAATCGAATTGCGCATTTTTCCTTAAATTTCCCGCGAAGCGAATTCCTTGAAATTCCTTGACAAAATCAAAAAAAATGTCTAAAATGTAAGATAAGGCATTTGCGATTTTTTGCTTCGCGAAAAACTTTTTGCAAGGAATTTGAAAATCGCAGTGCAAAAGCGAATTTTTGGAAAATAATCTGGCGTTAAAATCGGCAAGGTTGTGAACTTGCTGTTTTTAACGTTTGATTTCGTCTTTTATACATGGGGGGGGGTAAACGTGAGAGGGAATTCCTTGAATTTTTTTAAACCGTCTGTAACCATGAAAACATTTCTCATTTTTTGTGCAATTTTTGGATTGATTCTTTTCAATTCGTGCAAACAGCTGGCGAGTTTTGATCCCAACGTGGAAGGGGCGAGGGCGGTCGCAAACAAGACGCTTTCCGCGCCGGCCGGAATGGAAGCCACTCATGGTTTGAAGCGAAAAATTACGCTCACTTGGATTCCCGTTTCGGGCGCAAGCCGCTACGAAATTTATTGCGCCACAAGTGCCACTGCAGAATTCGAAAAAATCGGCGAAACTGATAAAAATTTCTTTGATGACAAGAATGTGGGCGCGGGAAAAACCTTTTATTATAAAGTGCGTGCCGTGAAGTCCAACGGCACACAATCGCCGTTTTCTGTGATTAAAAAGGGCACTTCGCTTGCACAACCGATTATTATTGGTGGTGACGTTAAAGAAGATTATAGTGTAACCATTTCTTGGTTTATGGAAAATTCGTGCAGTTTAAACGGGGATGATGACAATTATGAAGAATTTTTAAAATTTGACATCTGCTACAAACTGGAAAATGACGATTGGAAAAATTGTAAAAAGGAAACTATTGATGCGAGTTCTGCATCTGGAAGTTTTTTAAATTCTTATGAATGCACACTTACAAATCTAGCAAATGCATCGAAATACCAGTTTCGTATCGATGCATATACAGGAGATGATGGCAGTGAGTCTAGCGATGTGGTGAATAAAGCAACAATGATTTCATATAATCCGGTTGCGCCAAAATTCGAAGCATCGGAAGGAACTTCTTCAAAAGAGATTTCGCTTAGTATTACGCTTCCTCCAATGGTGATGGTGCACACCGTAACAAAAAATTCCAATGGTGAAGAGAAAGACGTGGAATTTCCTCTTTATTTTGAGATTTATCGCAAACTTGAAAGCGAAAGCGAATATACAATGGTCAAAAAACTGTATTGTGATGGTTCAAGTTTCGCGCCTGAGTATTCGAACAATTTGGAAGATACTTATAAACCTGACAGTGTAATAGAATGGATTGATGAGGACAGCGAACGCGGCATAAAGTATGAATATATGATTCGCTCAAGTGTGGATGTTGGTTACGGTAAAATTGTTTGTCCTGAAGGCACTGAACTTATTCAACGGACAGGAATGCCTTCGGAGAGCAAGGTGGGTTGGAAGAGTGCTCCGCCTGTTTTTGAAATAAATCGTTCAAGGTTTGAAAATAATGGATTGAAACTTTCGGACGACAGAACAAAAATTTGTTCGGTTTTGTTCGGCTTTGATGCGGAATGGAATGATTTGGGCAAGGCTGACGGATACAAATTCGCCATAAAGCAAAACCGCAGGTCTTTGACTGATGACGAAAATGCTTCTGGCGTGGATACTTGGTTCAAAAATAACGGAAGCGATTTCTTTGCTACTCTTGCCGAAATCAATAAAGTTGAAATTAAGTTCGGTTCGGAAAGAGGTGGCTTGAGCGAAGATGACAAAGGTCTTTATGTCTACACACTTTACATTGTTCCAAAAAATGCCGAATTTGTTGAGGGAGAATTGGATGGCGTGCTTGACGATAAGGTAACGGACGAAGTTCGCGTTACGGACGAAGTGAAACTTCCGAAAGCAGAATTTAAAGTGGAAGGCGGCTACAATGATAAAGTCAAGCTTATAATTTCCAACTATGAATCAGATGTGCGATATGTGGTTACAAGGACATTGGAAGGTGGTACGCAGGCAGATGAAGCCCCTCCAATTGTTTTGAATGACATGAGTCCAAATGAGTATCCCGAGGATGGAACACGCGTTTATTATGATAAAAACGTGACGGACAATTGTATGTATTCTTATGTTCTCAAAGCTACGGCTTCAAGCGGCGGATGCAAAGACTTCGATTCGCAGATTGCTGAAACTTTGGGCACTCCGAAAGTTTTGGTTGAAAATTCAAGATTGAAATATGATTCTGTTGAGTTTTCATTCGACGGAGTTTTGGCGGCGAAGAATTATACCGTGAAACTAGGCGCGGAAGGCGGCTTTGGCGGCGGCGAAACGTTTGACATTATCAAGAGCGGCGACGAATGGAATTCCGAAAATGTTTCCATCTCGTCATCTGGCAATTCGAAGGCGAAGACGGAAGTCAAGTTCAGCGCGAACAAATTCACCGTGACCATAAAAGAACCCGATGGCTACGACGACGCGACACTCGCTGGAAATCTAGTCGCCGCAGTCGTGACGGCGAAGAGCGACGTGGATGAGGCTGCGAGCAATGAGCAAGTGAAAGTGCTTGGTCCTGCGCAAGTGGGCGCGACAGTGAATGCCGCCACGGAGAATTCCATTTCCATTACATGGAGCGCGGTAGAAGGTGCGAACGGCTATCTCATAAGGCGCGTGATGTACGATGCCGAAATGGAGAGCGTTGTGCAAGATTCGGGTATAACATATTATTACGATGTTTCGGGCAGAAAAATTGCTTTGGCGGGCGGCGGAGAGCTTGACGGCAGGGCTACCGTTGATTTCGTTGGTGGCAAGTTCCAACTCGTCGATAATTATATGGATGCGGACAATCCCGAGGTTGGAGGATATCAGAAAGAGCAAGAAAAGATTTTCTGGGGCCTGCCTTTCAAATATGTAGTTTTGCCAGTTTTGAAGGACGGCGATTTTGATTTCGAAACGGATTCCTTTGGACTTGGAAGTGGAAGTTCTGTTGCATACAAGGCTATTAGTCAGACCGACCCAATAGCCACATTCGGCTATGGAATGAATGTGCATGCGGAAAAATCAAAAAGCGTTTCTCAACAAACAATCACGTGGAAAAAGCCTTATAATAACGGCGATAAAGAACCGCGCGTGTTCAGAAGGAAGGCTGGAACGCAGGACAATTTTGAACGAGTGAATTCGGAATCTTTGACGAAGGACGATACAAAGTTCAGTTATATTCCAGAGGCGGGCGAAAAATACGAAGCGTATGAATATATTGTGAAGTACAATGCGACGGCGGCTGGTTTCGTGCCGCCAAAGCCGCTCATAGCGGATTTCGAGAACGCGAAAGATGAGGAAAGCGCAACAGAGCAGAAAAACAAGGGCTACATCCTTGCCGCCAAACTGTCTGCGGATATAGACACGGAAAACCCCTACTATGAGACCATAGACTGGTGGGACTACTCCAAACGCGCCATCGGCCCTGACAAAGTTACGCTGTCTGTGTACAACAATAACATAAAAGACGGCTGGGTGGATGTTCTTACGGCAGACAATGCAGGCAGTGTTACCCTCGCAGGGGACAACGACATAACGAAAAAAGACGCCGGCAAACCGGGCAGCGTTTCTGTTGCGCCAAAAGGTATCGTGGAGAACGGCAGTGGCACGACGGACGGCATGCTCAAAGTCCTGCGCGACTACAAGCACTATTACAAGCTAGTGATGGAAGGCAAGGATAAAACTGGCGTGCCTATTTCCTGTGAAGTGGGAATAGATAAAGATGTTTTCGCATATCGGCAGATAACGGATGAGGAACTGGTACGCGCGGCGACGCTGGCGATGACGATAGGCATGGAAAATGCTTACAATATGAAAAGTAGCACATGGTCAAGAGCGGGCAATCCAAGTCGAAATTATACAACAGCGAATAATGGCAGTGTTTCTTTTAACTCAACTACGGGGTCTCCTTATCATGTAATTGAATATACTAATTTTACAGCCCCTGTCGTCATTGCTGGTAATACTATTGATTCATTTTTAACACTTAGTGGTACTTTGACAGGTACGGTTAGTACTACCACCGATTCATGTCCTCCAGAAAAATACAATGGAAGTATAACAATTAGTAGTAATATTGATTTGTATAATAATGTTGAACTTAAATTCACTGACTTAAAAAAAGATAACGGGAGTATATCTTGCAGAAATTCTAAATTCTCGAATATAACACCGCTACCGTTCAAACCTGACAATTATAAGTATACTATTGGGATAGGAGCTGTTATCACCGCATTCAGCGGTCACAATAATGATCCGGAGTGGCAGTAAAAGCCGCGGCGCGGCAATAGCCGTTATGCAGTACCTGTGGTATACTGGCAGTGGCTTTGAGGACAGGTGAATGGCGACAAGGAGGGCGAAGAAATGTTTGCGACAAAAAATGAAAAAAGCGAAGAACGGTATTGCACCGTGGAAGAATCCTTGATACAGTCTTTCAAGGAAGTGAAGTTGATGAGGGCGGGGCTTTTGCCACAGAAGCCGTGGGATGTGTTTGAAAAGGAAATGCGCGAATTGGCGGAGAAGGTGAAAAATGGAGAAGCGGACTGAAGAATTCGATGTGAGGCAGACCGCTAAATTTGAAAGCGATGTCGTTTTTTATATGAAGAAGAAAAAATATACTCATATTATTGACGACATAAAAACCGTAAAGATTGAACTGGAGCAAGGCAATTTGGTTGGCGACGAGATTCCGAATTTAAAAATTGAAGCCAACGGTCATGCCTACAAAGTCCGCGCCGCCAACACGGACGCGAAGGTCGGCAAGTCGAACGGCTACAGGATTATTTATTACGTCGTCATGGACGACAAGGTGGTCTACCTTTTGACGATATACAGCAAAAAGGACGGCGACAAGGTTTTGTCGAACAAGGAAATTGTGAAACTGATTGCGAAATATTGTTTGTAGGCGGTCGGCGCGGCTTTGCCAATTCGTCGCGGCATTTTTTCGCCAAGAAAAGAAGCGCGATGGTTGCATATTTGGCAAATCTGTGGTATATTTAATGTAGTGCCGATGGCGTTTTGTGGCGGAATGGAAATTTGCGGGGCGCAAGCGCGCAATTCTTGCCGAATTTCGCCTTATGGAACTGCCTTGTTTTTCGGCGTTAAGAAGATGCCTTCAAAGGCATGGTGAATTATGATTATGTTTGGCGAAGAAACTGTTTTCTCAAAAAAATCGCGCACGGCGTTTTCGCGTTTTGCGGACGCGCCTGAAGGAAACGCGCGCGCTTTTGTTTCTCGTTCGCGTTTTGTGCGAAAATCCGCTCCGCAGAATCTTGCGTCTTGCGCATTTGCTCGCGTGTTGGCGGCTTCCGTTTTAAAATCCGCGTTGATTGGCGTTTGCTTCTTTTTCGCTTCCTGCGCGAATATGTTTCAAGGCAAGGTGGCTATGTCGCGCAGCGGAAATTCAGCAACGCTCGGCGCTATTTTTGCGGGCGGTGCAGTCGCTGGTCAATTGGACTCGCCTTCGGAAATTAATGTGAGTCAGTATGAGTATAATAACAAAATCCGCGTTTCGTGGTCGCGAGTAAAGAACGCCTCATATTATACTTTGAAACGTGCCGTGGTTGAAAAGGATGATGATGGCAAGTGGAAAAAAATGCAAGATGATGATTCCTTGAATTGGGAGCTAGTTAAGGAAGTATATGGAACTTACTATGATGACGAAATAATTACGGGCAATGAACTTAATGATGATAAGCTCGATTATAATAACAAAAAATACAAAAAAGCGTATTATTATAGTGTGAGTGCCGGAAATAGACTGCTTGGATATGATGAGAGCAATGAGAAAACCTCTACTTGGGGAGCACTATTGCCACCACCTACAGAAACAAGGGCATCATTGGGTTCAAGTGAAGAATATATAAAAATCACTTGGAAAGTCTCTGAAGGCGCGAGTCGTTATGAAGTTTATCGAAGTTCGCAAACGGATGGAAAAAATTCTACAAGGATTGCAACTTTGTATCCGACTGAGACTTCTTACTATGACAAAAATGTTTCTTCGTTTAAAGGGGCAAATTTGTATTACACGATTTGTTCTGTCGGTGTCAATAAAAGTACAAGTGTAGCAAGTTCCGTGGCTATGGGATATACGTCACGTCCTGGTGCGCCAAGCGGCGTAAGTAATGTGGAGATAACAAAGGGCCATGGTGAAGATAAAGATTCAATTGAAATTAAATGGGAAGCTGTTAATGGGGGAGAAATTTTCTATAATGTCTATCGCAGCAGTTCCGATGACAACTCGCTTGTAGAATTGGCTACTGAAAAGAAAGCCGATGATGCCAATGGTTGTACTTATAAGGATGATGGTGTCAAAGCGAAATTCGATCAAAACCTTTATTATTACTATTATGTTATGGCTTATAAGAAAAATATGGAAAACGGTGAGGAAGTCATCTATCAAGGTCCTATGTCTGTTTCTGGACCATCCTCAGACTTGGAGGGAGATTCTTATCCCGACTATGCAGAGGGCTTTATTTTGAGTGCGCCTTCTTCTGTGGAAGTGCAAAAGCCTGATATTGAATACAAAAATGACCCATATAAAATATTGTTTACGCCATCGATTGGTGATGAGAAATTTCCAAAAGGCGCGAAGGATTTAGGTTACGAAAATGAATATGAATATATTGTGTTTGGAAGCGATAGCGAAAATGGCTCTTTCAATAAGGCGACAACCAATTCGCTTGAATTTAGCGAAAGCGATAAAAAATATTCGCTTGTATTGGGCGGGCCAAAATGCAAATTCTACAAAATGCAAGTTAAAAACAAAAAAACTGGAAATGAAAGCGACGAAACTAGTGTTGTTGCGCCGGCGCCTTATGCACCCACGGATGTTTATGTTACATGCGCGGCACTTGTCGGAGATTATGAAAAATACAAGCCAGATTCTAGTATTACCACCAGTAAGTCTGAAGTGCGAGAATCTGGCGCAAATGACAATGGCGTTCATCCTATAAAGATTGTTTGGACAGCACCTGAAGGCGGAGATGCGGCTTATTATAACATTTATCGCAAAGAAAATCTTAAAGGTAGTTGGGGAACGCCTATCAATACAGAACCTAGAACCGAAACGTACTACATAGATGAGAATGAGAATGCAAAGATAGGTAGAGTTTATTATTATTCTGTTGTCTCGTTGAATTCTTTAAAGCAAGGTGCTAATAGGTCCACTTTAATTGAGCCTACGGTCGGAGCAAACGGAATAATAGAGACAACGGATGTCACTATCGACGGCAAAAGCACTCGTTGTGGACGCGGCTGGGGCTGGGGCGCGATTTCGGCGTGGCAATACATACATGAGATGTGCAAGACTGTTGACTACTCTCATAAAAAGTCAAAGAAATTAAGTAGTTCGTCTCTCACTTCGAAACTAGGAGACGAATACATATCTGGAGATCTTTTTGGTGGTTTAGACTACAACGCAGCAATGTCTGGGCGCGCTACTCTAAAGTATCGGAACTATGCGGATTACTATATCAACGGAGACCCGACTTTGGGTTATTACTTTTTATTGAACGGCGACACGAACACTACTATTAAAGGTAATTTGCTGGATCAGAACGGTATTATGGACGGTACTGTTGTTTGCAATGGAATGTATACTGGAAGTGTTGCCTATGACAAAATAGAAGTAAAAACTGGAGATTCTGGAGGCGGATATTATATCTTGATTCGCGAAGGAATCGATAAAGAAGCACTAAATGTTAACTATATGTCTGGGAAATAATAATATGTGTAATATGAAAAAGAATTTTATGAAGACGCTTTTTAGGGTATTTTTTTCTCTGTGCGGGCTTGCTTTGCTGTCCGTGTTTTTTTCTTGCTACACGCCGTCGCCGCTTTTTGGCACTTGGAGCGACAATCTTGGAAACAAAATCACTTTTTCCAATGACATGACTTATACCGCAATTATTGCCATTGATAGAATCTTAGACGAAGACGGTAATGTTTTGAAGTATGAAAAAGAAACGTATAGTGGAAGTTTTGCCGTTGCGGAAAATGTGCTTTCACTTTCCACAGAATACGGATCGATTGTGACGGAGTGGGACATTCGCGGCTCAATTTTGTATCTTGATTGGACAATGTCTCAAGGATATGATGGAGAAACAATAAAAAATTTGCGACTTTATCATAACTAAAAGGAGGGATTTTGAAAAAGGCGTTTTTGTTTGCGAGCATTTTTTCTCTCTTTGCATGCGCGTTTGCCAAAGAAGAATTTGGCATTTATAATAGCGGCGGCGTGACTTGGTCAAGCATTACAAGAATTCAAAAGCAGTCCGCTGTGAGCAATTTTGTTTGGAACGACAAGATGGTCGGCCTTTTTTATGAATGCCAGTCGTACAATTTGAAGAATTTCAATGAATGTCTTCACCTCAATTTTATGGGGCGCATGGCGTTTTATTATCCGTATCGATATTATTTTCGAAAAATCCGCCAATTTCCCGTGCAGATGCTTGTTTTTTCGTTGGACTTTTTCACCGCGCCTTGCCTTACGTTCAGTTTGAAAGATTTTGTGCGTTTCGATTTGGAACCGGGCCTTCACTTGAAATATCAAAAGCATGATAAATGGAAATATTGGAATTTGGGGCCGGGAATAAAATTGGATGCGGAATTTCCGCTCAGCCCGCGATGGACTATCGTGCTTGGCGGAATGTTCAGCTGGGACAACGGCAATCTTGGCTCGAATCGCGGCTTTCGCGATTTTGACTATGTTTGGGAATATCAATGCCAGTTTGGAGTGCGCTACAGCAAGCATCAGCAGAATAAGAAAAGTTATCTCAAGGGCTTCAAAAAATATATGGAAGAGCAAGCCGAACTTACGAGCGAATGGATTGAAAAAATCCGCGAGCAGAGTAATTCTGAAAATTCTGTACAAGAAAATTCCTCGAAAGAAAATCCTGTACAAGAAAATCTATCGCAAGAAAATTCCGATATTTGATTTGCTTGATATTCTTTAGCTTTTCAAAATTTTCGCACGAATTTTTCATTTCGATTTTTTAGAAGCGCAATTCTATGGCAAGATGAAAATTGCGCACAAATTTTGGCAGACGCTATTTCGCAAGATATTCGTTAATCGTTTTTATCAGCAAGACAGGATTTATTGGCTTTGAAAGATGCGTGTTCATTCCGGCATCCACGCATTTTTGGATGTCTTCCATAAAGGCGTTCGCGGTGAGCGCGATAATCGGAATATTCTTTGCGTCTTCGCGTTCTAGTGCGCGGATTTTTGTGGCGGATTCTATTCCTCCCATCACGGGCATCATCACGTCCATCAAAATCAAATCGAATGCGTTCAGTTCGCTTTGCGAGAAAGTTTCCAGCGCGACTTGCCCATTTTCCGCGATGGTGACGACCATTCCTTTTTTTTGCAGAATGCGCCGCGAGATTTCCTGATTGAGCGGATTGTCTTCCACAAGCAGGATTTTTTTGCCGTCGAGTTCTGTCTCGGGTTTTGACTTGGATTTTTCTTCGGGCGCTTTTTGCGCGGATTCGGCGAGTTCTTCTAGGAATTCCATCGCAAGTGTGATTTTAAAAGTCGTGCCTTTGCCGGGCGCGGAATCGCATTCTATCGTTCCGCCCATCAGTTTTACAAGATTGTGCACGATTGAAAGTCCAAGTCCCGTTCCGACTTTGTTCACGGAATTCACGTCTTGCGTGAAAGAATCGAACATAACTTGCTGGAATTCTCTTGTCATTCCGCTGCCCGTGTCGCTCACTGTAATTTCCACGTTGATTGTTTTTTCCGTGCGATTGAGAATTTTCAAAATAAGTTCAACGCGTCCTTCGCTTGGCGTGAATTTGCTCGCGTTGGAAAGTAAGTTCATGATTATTTGTTGTAAATGCAGGCGGTCAATGTTCACGAAAAAATTCTTGTATTTGCGCGTATCGACATTGCAATAAAAATTTATGTTCTTTGTTTCAAACATAGGAACGGCCATCGTCATAATGGCTTCCACAATTTCTCCGACGCTTTGGCGGCTTTTTCGGATTTCCATTTTTCCGCTTTCAATTTTCGCCATGTCGAGGATGTCGTTCAAAAGTCCCAACATATATTTCGAAGAAGATTTTATTTTCTGGATGTCTTCGTGCAACGCTTGCGGCTTGTCCACTTCGTCTTCTACAAGTTCTGCCATTCCGATTATGCCGTTCATCGGCGTGCGCAGGTCGTGGCTCATTCGCGAAAGGAAATCGCTTTTGGAGGCGTTCGCTTTTCTTGCCTGTTCGATTGCGTTTGAAAGTTTTTCATTCTGCAATTTTTCAAAAAGCGTGATGTCCGTAATGTCGCGGCCGATGAACAGGATTATGCTTTGATTGTTGTTTAAATAATATGCGCGCATTTGTTTGATTGCCACGCGTAGGTTTTCGGAAACGATTTCAAAGGTACAGTTTACGGCGAATTTGTCTTTGAGCTTTAGTATTAGATTCTTCAGCGTGAAAAATTCTTCTGCCGCGTTCCTGTCTTTGGCGGTTACAACGTCATTCAAAATTGTTTGGACGAGCGCGTCGTAGTCCACTTCGTCCTTTACGGAAATCCAATTCACGTTGTTCGCTTTGTGAATCAAATGGCATTTGGCGTTGGAAAGATCCAGCCACAAAATGTATTCCACTTCTTCGCCCAAAACGGAATCTTTGGAAATCGACATTATTTTTTGTTCGGTAATGTCGCGCAGGTAGAGATTCGCTTCCACGCAAGCCGTGTAAGGATTCATGGAAATTTCCATGTGAAGCACATACCATCGAATCATTCCGTTGGCGAAAGGATAGTAAAAATCCCATTCGCGCGAGCGGATTCCGTTCATGAAAGAAGTGAGCAGTTCCTTTCGATTGAGCACTTCCGGCAACGCAGGATTTTGTCCGTCGTTCGTCGTGATTTTAGAGAAAAGTTGTAGCTCGCTGTCCGCCGTGCTGTCCCTTATCGCCAATTTCATTTCTGGAATGCTGATCATTCGTTCCATTATTATATTGTTGGTGAGATTAAGCCGTGTGTACGCAGGATAGGATTTGTTTACAAACGCGCGATATGACATTTCACCTTCGTATTTTTCTTCTGCCAATTTTTGGTTGGTGATGTCAATCGCCGTCGCGATGGCTCTTATGGACTTGCCGTTGCTTTGGTTCAAATTTTTGTAGACGATGTGTTTCCACACGGTGTTCATAAGATGGGTGTGCGTGTCTTCCTGTTGCAAAGGCAAATCGATGGAAACTGTTTCCTTGCCGCTTTTTATGTCGGAAATCATTTTGTTGTAAGTGGCGATGTATTCTAAAGGAATCATTCCTTGGTCAATCCAGCCTTCTATTATGTTTTCGGATGGGAGGGGATTTTCGTCAGTCTTGCCGTTCTTGAAAAATTTGATTGCTTCGTTTTTGTCCGGATCCAAATCACATTCCCAAAAAAGCGCGTCGCCTTGGCTCAAAACCATGTTCAATTTTATGCGCTCTTCATTCAGGAAGGCTTTTTGCAAATTGATTTTTTTCTTTGCGAAAAATACCAGCGTGATTATTGCCGCGGACAAAACTAGGCTGAGCGAAAAAAACACTGACAAAAGAGTTTGCTTTGCGTTTTCAACTTGATTGTCATTGATAAAAATTGTCTTTGAATTTAGAAGGCTGGTTTTGATTTTGAATTTTTGCATTTGCTCAAAATCAAAAAAATAATTCGCCTGCGCCTGAATCTGAGGCGAGCTTTCTTTTTTTTCTTGAGCCGTGTTCTTGAAAAAGATTCCCAGCGCGCGCGCCACGGAATTTCCCAATTCTTCGGTGGAAATAAAATATCCGCCCAAAACACCCTCGCCGAGTCCAATGTCGTGGCAAACGAATATCGGGCTTTCGGTACTGTCCAAAATCGTGTCGAGAATCTGCCATAAATTCAAATTGTCCTCGTTGAATTCTTTCGGTGAAGGCAAAAAAATTATCGGAGCTTTTCCGAGTTGCAAAACATATTCTTCGATTTGACTTTGGTTCATTTGCGAGACATTCTTGAATTCCGAATCGATTTCGTATTTGATGATTTTGGATTCACAATTTTTGATTTGTTCGTCGGAAGTGCCGATGAACGCGATTTTTTTTCTTTCGGGAAAAAGAGTCATTGCGAGTTTTATGTTTTCGTCGAGAAAAATTTCGTCTTTGATGATTTTGACGTTTGGAATTTTTTCCGCGTTGTCCAAAAAAAATCCATTGTCCGTGCCGATGCAAACGAGCGGCATTTTTCCAAAAAATCCAGCCTGCTGTTTTTGCGAAAATTCGAAAGCCGAATTGTCGCCGATGATTACTGCGTCAAATTTTGAAAAGTCCAAGAATTCAAAAGGCCATCCTTGTCGCTCGGCTTGCGATTTGGAATTGTACAAATTGTAGTCTAGCGATTGATAATACAACTTGAAATTGTTCGGCAGCGCGTTTGAAATTGTGAAAAATTGGGAGTTGTCCATGCGCGAATTGCTTGTTGAAAAATACAAAATATTTTTTTTGTCTGGCTGCGAAAATGCGAGCGAAAAAAGAGAAACAAAAATAAAGACGAATTTTTTGACGCACATTTTTAAATAATATTATAGCACAAAACGCGCAATAATGCAATTTTATTTTTTAGTGTTCAAATTCTGGTTTGGAAAAAAATTCCATCCGCTCGCCTGTGGCAGGGTGCGCGAAACTCAAGTACGAGGCATGCAATAAAAGCCGTCCCGCTTGTTCCCCCTCCCTGCCGTAAAGGTTGTCGCCCACAATGGGCGCGTTCAGGCCGAGCGGGCTAGCGGCGGCAAAGCGCAATTGGTGCGTGCGACCAGTTAGCGGCTCAAAGCAAACTGTGGTAACGGTGCGCACGTTTTTCCCCCGCCCGCCGCGCATGTTCCAAATGCGCTCGCGCGTCCACAAAGTGATTGCGAGTTTTCCGTAAACGTCGTCGTGAATTTGATGCGGGCGATTTTCGATGTCCACGCGATGGCGGATTTCCACACGGCCGCTTTTCGTGGCGCGAGTAATTCCGAGATTTTCATTTTGGGGAACGCCGTCCAAAACCGCGATGTATTTTTTTCGGACTTCGCTGCGCGCGAATTGTTCTGAAAGATTTTTGTGGCTTTGCGAATCGAACGCCAAAACCATAAGCCCGCTTGTGTCCATGTCGAGGCGATGCACGGAAGGCTGCGCGATTGTTTTTGGAAAAAGGCGTTGCATTCGGCGCACGACGCAATCTTGTTTTTCCGCGCCGCGCCCGGGAACTGAGAGCAAGCCGCTCTGTTTTTCCACGACCAAAATATTTTCGTCGCGATAAATTATTTTCAATCCCAAAATCACGGGCAAAATTATTCCACATTTTTCGTCGCAAGGATTTTTAAAAATCGCGTCATAGTTATTTTCGATTTTTTTCTCGCACGAGCCATTCCAATAAAATTCTGCAAGGCTCACCGGAAGCAATTTTTTTTCGAAAGCATGGCTCAACAATTTCGGCGCACAACAATCGCCCGTTCCAGTCGGAATCAAAAAATTGCGTTTTTCTTCGTGTTCGCTTTTTTCGCAATTTTCGTTTTGCTCCGAATTTTTTTCGCGCGTGAAACTTGCGTACAATTTTTCTTTTATGATGTCATTGAAATTTCTTGCAATTCCGTCGGCGCAAAAAAAATTATAAAGCGCGTAAATGCGTTGCAAAGTTTCGTTGCAAAGTTTTATTCGCATTTTTTTTCGCGCGGATTTTTGCTCGGGATTTTCGTCCGATGGCGCGACAGAAAGTTCGTGGATTTTTTTGTCATTGATTGAAATCGCCGCATTGTATTTTTCTTCGTCAAAAAGTGGCGGAACAAAATTCGCGACATTCCATTTGCCGCCGAGCGAGCCTGAAAAAGCGCGAAGCACGACTTGCTCGCCGTTTTCATCAAGGCAAACAAGCGCGCCAAACATTCCTTTGAAAAAATAAAATTCTTGATTGCCGCAAAGCGATTTTTTTTGCTCGAGTTCTCGAATCATTTCAAGACAAACTTTTTTCGCGGCCTTTTCGTCGAATGGCGGAAACACGGAAATTTATTTTGACTTGCTTTTCGGCGCGCGCTGAAAGATTTTGCCGTTTGCGTCTGCCACAAAGACAATCGGCTTTTTGCGCGTGAAAAATCCATTTTCCACCACGCCGGTTATCGCGTTGATTTTCTTTTCCATCGCCGCCGCGTCCACGCTTTTTTTCCAAAGGACATCGAGCAATTGATTTCCGTTGTCCGTGATGACAGGTCCGGCCTTTTTGATTCCCTGGCGCAAAACGCATTCGCCGCCGAGTTTTGCGATCGCGTCGATGACAGGCACTCGCGCTTCTTCAAGGATTTCCACGGGGAGGGGAAATTTCGTTCCGAGCGTTTTCACGACTTTCGACGAATCCGCTATGACAACGAAAATTTTTGAATTGTATGCGACGATTTTTTCGCGGAACAAAGCCGCGCCGCCGCCTTTGATGACGCTGTTGTCGGGAGCGATTTCATCCGCGCCGTCAATCGCCAAATCCAACTTACCGCCAATCGCGCGATCGTTCAGCGAATAAACTGGAATGCCCAAGTCGTCGCAAAGATTCGCGGTTTGAAAACTTGTCACCACGGCGCGAATATTTTTCAAAGTGCCGTCGGCGATTCGTTCGGCGAGCCTTCGCACGGCGGGCATCGCGGTGGAGCCGGTGCCGAGTCCGATTTTCATTCCGCTTAAAATTTTTCTCTGTTCGATGAGCGAATCAATCGCAGTCCGCGCCACAAGTTCCTTTTGTTCTTGCTGACTAAGCATATTCGACTCCTGTGAAAATTTTGAATTGCTCGTATGCCTGATATTTTAGCATTTCGCTGCCGTTGCAAACTTTGCAGCCCGCCATCATCGCGCGTTGCATAATCGGCGTGACTTCGGGAGTGTAAACGATGTCGAACAAAATTTCCTTTCCGCTGAATTTGTAAAAATAAATCGGATCGTTTTGCACGTTGCTCATTTCCGTGGAATTCATTCCCACCGAAGTCGTCTGGATTATCAAGTCGGAATATTTTTTCAGTTTGCCAATTGAATCCGCAGTGAGCGAAGCGGATTCAAAGTCGAACACGTCCGCCACTTGCTCCGCGCGGGAAAGCGTCCTATTGAAAACGCACGCCTTGCCGCCCAAAATTTTTATCGCGCAGGCAATCGCGCGGGAAGCCCCCCCAGCTCCGATGATCGCGACTTTTTTGCGCCGCAAATTTTTCAGCCCGGTAAATTCCAAAAGTGCTTTCGCGAATCCTGAAAAGTCGGTATTGTAGCCGTTCCATTTGCCGTTTTTCCGCGCAATTGTATTGCACGCGCCGATTTCCTTGACATGCTCGTCCACTTCAAACAAATCGCTCACGACAGTTTCTTTGTGCGGCACGGTTACGGAAAGTCCGCGCATTCCAATTTCATTTGCAAATTCAATTGTCTGATGAATGTCGGCGGAAGGGAGGGGTATATAAACCGCGTTCATCGAATGCTTTTTGTAGCCCGCGTTGTGCAATTTCGGGCTGTCGGTTTTTTCAAGCGGCCATCCGGTGACGCCGAAAATTTCCGTGTGCTCGTCCAACTTTCTAAAACTGTACATTTGGTCAAGCATGAGCGGATCGATGTGCCCGATATTTTTGAGCGAATTTTCGCCGTCCGACGCGGAAGTGTAAGTTAGGAACGAATGCGTTTTGTACGCGAGAATTCGCGAGACCGTTCCCATCGGTCCCATCGCGCACAAAATGTGATCGTATTTCGTGAAATCGCGCGTTTCGTAAAAAAGATTTTTCACGTCGTCCAAACTTTTCGGCATAAACGCGATTTTCGGAATTTCATATCCTGTGCGCCGCATTTCATCGCAACGTTTCACCAAGTCGCTCACTGACCCATTCATATTGTGATAGCTGCGAATGATTCGCGTTCCGAAAGCCATCGCCGCATCTTGCAAACTTGAAACGAAAAAATCGTTTTCAAAATCGACATATTGAAAATTATTTTCCTGATGCTGATCGTCGGCAAACGCCATCGCACGCGCGAAAAGCATCGCCCGCGAACTTTCGCCTGCGACATATTTTCCGCCGTCTGCCAAACGGCGGATTGTCAAGATGCAAGGAATTTTTGCGAGGCTCGGAAATCTTCTGATGTGAAGCGATTCATTGTCTTCAAGAAAATCCGCGCGGAGTTCCACCAAATCGATGCAATCGCGATAACGTTCCACGAGCGCGAGATTTTTTTCGATTGTGCTTTCAGTAAGCGTGAGACAAACTTTTGTGGTCTGCATTATTGAACCGTAAAACGCTCCTTTTCTTGATTTACGACGCTGAGCACCAAAACCGTTCCGTGCGGCACAGAATAAGGCACGGAAATTTCTCCGCCGATGTGGTTGAACGAAGTCACAGTGTAGGCCGCGCCTTCGGGAGGAATCGCGTCGAGTTTCACTGGAACGGCAATCGGATACTGAGAAATTTTCGCCGAAAAAATTCCGTGGCTCGAATTTTCAAGGCCGCCCATTTTCATTCCAGCCACTTCCGTCTCATCGCGTCCGCGCACATCTTTTTCAATCACCGTGTCGCCCGAATAAAGCGTGCCCAAAGCGGGAAGCGCGATGTCCAAAGTTATGCGAGAAAATTCTTCCACTTCGCCATCCGCCTCGAACGACTGATTCGTTACAGTTCCAGCAATTTCGTCCGTGCCTGCGACATGGCTTTGAAAATCGAAAAGCAAATTCACTTTTCCCATTTCTTCCAAAATTTGCGCGATCGTGTTTCCCAAAAAATTCGGAACTTTTACGAGCGGCTCGGATTCGCCTTTTGAAACGACAAAATGCAATTCAACGCCTTGAGTTATCGGCGTGCCTTCCGCAGGATCTTGTTCCAAAATAGTTCCGATTGGAGAAGAGTCGAGTTTGAAAACCGGCTCGGCGATTGTGATGGGAGGGGCATCGACTCCGCCGTAAAGCGTGTCCAATTTTGTCTTGAGCACGTCAAGATTTGTGCCGACATAATTTCCCACGTGATCAATCACCACGCCTCGGCTGACGACAAGCGTAATCCTGCGCCCGGCTTTGACGATGCTTCCCGCGCTCGGCGACTGCGAAAGCACTTGTCCGGCTTCGCCAGGCAAATCGCTGTAACGCAATTGAAGCTTCGGATACAATTCCCTTTCTTGCATTTCCAAAAGCGCGCGCGTGAGACTTTTTCCCGTAACATCCGGAACCAAAACTTGTTCGTAACCTTTGTTGGCGAAAAAGAAAACGGCAAGCGCGGCGATGAACATCAATAAAAATGCCATGATTGTGTATGCGATAAATGCCGGCGTGCTTTTTTGCAATTCGCCTTGCATTTCGTTGAACGAGAATCCAATTTTTTTCTTTTCGTTTTCCATATTTTCCTCAATCTTAAAAATTTGTTTTTCGACTATTTTCATTCGACAATGAAAAATTAAAGAACGAAAAATTTCAGCACAAAACTGTGCCCAAAAAATTTCGCTCGCCGTTCATAAAATCTTTGTAATTCATCGCCTTCCGCTGTTGACGCTGAAGTTCAATCAAGCACAAAACGCTTTCCTTACATTTTACTAGAATTCCAGTCCTTTTGTCAAATAAAATTACAGTGCCATTTTTCATTTCGGAAAAATTTTCAGGCAATGCGATTTTTTTATTTTCAATTTCATTTTCATCGAGCGGAACGCATTTCAAAATTTTCAAAGTCTCGCCTTCCGCAGAATCGATTCGTGCGAACGCGCCGCCTTCGCCTGTGTACGCGCGGACAAATGCGGAAATTTTTTGCGCGCTTTCATTCCAATTTATCAAAGTGTCTTCGCGCGAAATTATTTTCGTGTATGAAGCGTCGCCTTCTTGCGCCGCGCCTTGCGGCATTTTTCCGAGCCGCGCGCATTCTTGCAAAACGCCGTCGAGCAAATCCGCGCCAATTATCGCGCTTTTTTCCAAAAGCGAATCGGCAGTTTCCGTAAAGTCAAGCGCGATTTTTTCTTGCGCCAAAATTTCACCTTCGTCCATTCCGAGCGAAAGCGTTTGAACGGTGACGGCCGTTTCCGCGTCCATATTTAAAATCGCTGCGGGAATCGGCGTAGGTCCTCGATATTTTGGCAAAAGCGATGGATGCAAATTCATTCCGCCGATTTTAAAAAGCGAAAGAAATTTCGGGCCGAAAATTTTTCCGTATGCAAAGCAGACAAGCGCGTCGAAATTTTGCGCGGCAATCACTTCGCGAAAATCCGCGTCCAATTTTTGCACCGCGTAAACTGGAATGTTTTTTTTCTGAGCGAACGCGCCGACGGCTGTTGGAAGCAAATCTTTTTTGCGACCTTTCGCGCTCGGCGGATTCGTGAGAACGCCCGTAATTTCGTAAACGCCTTTCGCACGCTCAAGCAAAATTTCCAAAGTTCGCGCCGACGCTTCGGGACTTCCTGCGTAAAGAATTTTCATCGCGCGTTTAGAATTGTCGCTGGAATTGCGCGACAATTCTGACTTCGAATCTTCCTCGGAATTTTCGGCGCAATTTTTTTCGCAAATTTCATTTTGCATTTTTCTTCGCTTCCTTGGCGGCTTTTTTCGCGGCGATTCGTTTTTCTTTCGCTTCGCGTTCGGCGGCTTTTTGCAATGCGCGTTCCGCGCGGCGCGCGAATTTTTCACGAGTCTCTTTTGCAAAATCCGCATCGCCACGATCGATGAAAACGATTCCGTCGAGATGATCATTTTCATGTTGAATAACTCGCGCCAAAAGTCCGTCAGCTTCAAGTATAAAATGTTTTCCATTCAAATCTTGCGCTTGAACCGTGACTTGCGAAGGGCGCATTATTTCTTCCCAAGTTTGCGGAACGGAAAGACAGCCTTCTTCATAAGGAACGCTGTCGCTGGAAGTGCGCACGATTTGCGGATTTATGAAAACGCGTCGCACGTCGTCGTCCGCAATCACCACGAACATTCTGCGGCTTTGTCCGATTTGCGGGCACGCCAAACCCACGCCGTTCGCGCTTATCATTGTTTCGAACATTTCGTCGGCAAGTTTTTTCAAATCGTCGTTAATTTCTTCTTGCGGAATCGGAAGAGATTTTTTCGTCAAAATTTCTTCGCCCAATTTGTAAATTTTCATATCAACTCCAATGTAATCCAATCGCGATTTAAACTAGAAATTTCGTTGTCAAAACAAAATCGCAATCAGCTTTTTCAAAATTCATTTCAACCTAAATCGCGCGGCGCGCGCGTGTCCTGCAAGTCCTTCGGCATCGCCCAAAATTCCTGCGGCGTTCGCGCTGGCAATCACGCCTTTTTTTCCGGCTTCCGTTCGCAAAGTTGTGACTGTCTTCAAAAAACATCGCACGCTCAAGCCGCCCGTAAATTTCGCAGAGCCGCCAGTGGGAAGCGTGTGATTCAAGCCGGCGGCATAGTCGCCAAAAACTTCGGCCGCGCCGTGTCCCACGAAAAGCGAGCCGTAATTGTGGACGAGCGATTTTATTTTCTCCAAAGTCGCGCCTTCGTCCAGCGCGAGTTCCAAATGCTCGGGCGCTTTTTTGTTCGCGATTTGCGCCGCTTCCTCGAGCGAAGAAGCCACGATTATTTTTCCGCAATTTTCGATGCTTTCGCGGGCAGTTTTTTTCGTCGGCAAATTCTCAAGTTGAATTTCAATTTCCGCCTGAACTTTTTTCGCAAAATCCAAATTGTCCGTCGCCAAAATCGGCTGCGCCACAATGTCGTGTTCGGCCTGCGCGAGCAAATCCGCCGCCACCCATTGCGCGTTCGCATTTTTGTCCGCGATGATGAAAACTTCGCTCGGACCTGCGAGCATGTCAATTCCGACCGTGCCATAAACAAGACGCTTCGCCTCGGCGACGAATTTATTTCCGGGCCCGACAATCACATCGCATTTTGGAATGGACTGCGTCCCGAACGCCATCGCCGCAATCGCCTGCGCTCCGCCGCAAGCGAAAATTTTTTTCGCCCCGCAAATATAAGCCGCCGCCATTATTTTTTCATCGGCATAAGGAAGCGCGGATTTTTTTTCGTCCGGATGCAAACGAGGCGGCGTGCACATCACGACTTCTTTCACGCCGGCTGCGACTGCCGGAGTCACCGTCATGATTACCGTGGAAACGAGCGGAAATCTTCCCGCCGGAACGTAAACGCCCGCGCGCTCCACAGGAATATTTTTTTGTCCAGTGAAAAGTCCTTCTTCCAATTCAATTTCAAAATCGGAAAAACTTTCGCGCTGCTTTTTTGCAAAACGCAAAGCCAAGTCATGCGAGTAAACGAGCGAATCGTAGAGCGCGGGATTTTCGTCCTGCATTTTTTTTGCCGCGCGTTCCAATTCCGAAAATTCGATTTCAAATTTTTCTGGCGAACAAACGTCAAACTTCGCGCCATATTCGCGCAACGCGGCATCGCCGGAATTTTTCACGTCCGCCAAAATCGTTTTTACGATTTCAAGCGAATCGGCAAAATCGCGCCCTTCAAAAAATTTCTGCTCGATGTCTTTGGCTTCTACAATTTTTATCATCGTTTCAAAATCTCCTTGCAAAGCAACGGAACGTTTAAAATTGACGACTAAAATAGATCGCAGGGCGTAGCCCTGCTTGCGAGTTTTTGTTTGCTCGCACCGCTCGCATTTTGCCCGCAAGCGTACAAAAGCACAAAAACTCGCGTCGTCAATTTTAACTTCGAGTTTTTTTCAAAACTCGCTTATCCATTGTCATTTCTCGCTTCGCTGCGAAATCGCAATTTTAACAGTGAAGAAAGTTGAAACTTTCTTCACTGTTAAAATTTAAGGAACGGATTTCAATTATATCGCAAAAAAAAAATAATTGGAAGAGCGTTTTTCATCATAATTTTTGCAGGCAAAAAGTTTTCATTTGGCAATGACGCAGAGCGTGCGATTCACTTGAAATAATCGGCGTTTTGTGATAAAATTATCAACATCAAATTCAAAACTGATTGGCGCGAAAGCGCGGGAGAAAAATCATGGCAAACCAAATTGGACACGAATGCACGCTTGAAAAAATCATTTCGCTTTGCAAGCGGCGCGGATTTGTATATCAGGCTTCGGAAATTTATGGCGGACAGGCGGGCGCGTGGGATTACGGTCCGCTCGGCGTGAATTTCAAGCGGAACATTCAAAATGAATGGTGGCATTATATGACGCAGCTTCGCGACGACGTTGTGGGCTTGGACAGCGCGATTTTCCAGCATCACAAGACGTGGGAGGCGAGCGGGCACGTGGCGCATTTTTCCGACCCGATGATCGACTGCACGGAATGCAAGGCGAGATTTCGCGCGGACAATTTGATTGAAGAATTTTACGACAAAAAAGGCGTCGCGCCCGAAAAGCCCGTGGACACGATGAGCCACGAGGAAATGAAAGCCGTCATCGACGCGAACATAAATTGCCCGACTTGCGGCAAGCATTCATGGACGGCCGTCCGCGAATTCAACTTGATGTTCAAGACGCACCTCGGACCTGTGGCGAGCGACACTTCGCTGATTTATTTGCGTCCCGAAACTTGCCAGGGAATTTTCACGGACTTCAAGAACATCGTTCAGTCCAGTCGAATGAAATTGCCGTTCGGAGTGGCGCAGGTGGGAAAGTCTTTCCGCAACGAAATCATTTTCAAGAATTTCATTTTCCGCACGTGCGAATTCGAGCAGATGGAAATGGAATATTTTTGCAAGGCGGGAAGCGACGAGCAGATTTTCGAAGACTGGCGAAAATATCGCTGGAATTTTTATCTCAAATATGGAATCTCCGAAAAAAATCTCAAGTGGCATCACCACGACAAATTGGCGCACTACGCGAAAGACGCTTACGACATCCAGTACAATTTCCCGATTGGATTTGAGGAAATCGAAGGCATCCACAACCGCACGGATTTCGACTTGAGTCAGCACACGAAAGTTTCCGGCAAAGACATGTCTTACATCGATCAGGACAACGGCAACGAAACTTTCACGCCTTATGTCATCGAGACTTCCGCCGGCCTCAACCGGAATTTTTTGGCGTTCATGTGCGAGGCCTACGAAGAGGAAAATTGCGGCAAAGACGGCAAGGAAGATTTCCGCACGGTCTTGCATTTTCATCCGCGCCTCGCGCCTGTCACTGTGGCGGTGCTTCCGCTGATGAAAAAGGACGGACTTGCCGAACGCGCGAAAGAAATTCAGCATGCGCTCAAGGAAGATTTCGTTACGGATTTCGATTTGTCGGGAACTGTCGGAAAACGCTATCGCCGTCAGGACGAAATTGGAACGCCATTTTGCGTTACGATTGACTACGACACGATTACGCAGGGCAATCCGAATTTCGACACGGTGACGGTTCGCGCCCGCGACACGATGGAACAAGAGCGCGTGAAAGTGAGCGAACTTTCAGCTTTTATCCAAAACGCGATTCGCAACTACAAGCCCGTAGAAAAAAAATGAAATTGCCGGGAAAGAGGCAAGTCGGCGCGCAGGCCTTATGGCTTGCCGCTGGGTTTTTCGCTTCGTTCCTTGTTTTGCGTAAAACTCGCGCGCACTGAATTTTGATTCGTGCGGAGGATTTCATACCCCGGCGCTCCGCTTGAAACTGCGTCGCGAATGACGTCGTAACAAAGGGTGGAAACCCGACTGCGACACCTTATGAGAACAACATACGCCGACGCTTGCGTCGGGGCTTGTTGATTTGGGAGGGAATTGGTAGCCAACAGTTAGAAAATTTTTGCAGTTAAAATTACGCAAGTTCATTGTCAACTGTTCGCTATTAAAGTGCTGATGGATTATATTTCTCTCGGAAAATCAAACTTGATGGTGAGCCGCGTCGGATTCGGCGCGATGAGCCTCGATGAAATTGACACGGATGAAAACGCCGCCGCTTTGGTTCACAAGGCGTATGATTCGGGCGTGAATTTTTTCGACATTTCGCATTCTGCAAAGGAAAGCGAAAAACGTTTGGGCGCGTGCCTTTACGGAATCAGGCAGAACATCGTGCTGGCGACAAAGGCGTGCGTCTTGGACGCGCGGGATTTGGAAGGATGCCTTGACGATTCGCTTTTCGCGCTCCGCACCGATTATATCGATTTGTTTCAATATGAAACCGACGAAAAAAGCGTCGTCGCGTTTGACGAAATCGCGGCATTGATGGAGCGTCTGAAAGAGCGCGGAAAAATCCGGCATTTCGGGCTTACCACCGAGGATTTTGAAATCGCGTCGCGCGCGCTAGATTCGGGCGTCTTCGCGTCGATTCAAATTCCGTTCAACATTCTCGTGGTAAAGCAAGTCGAGTCGCTCGTAAAAAAAGCGCAGGCGAACGACATTGGTTTTATCGCGATGAAGCCGCTTTACGGCGGGCTTGTCAGGAACATTCCGCTCGCGCTCGGATTTTTGTATCAATATGAAAACGTCGTTCCGCTTTGGGGCGTTCGCAACGTCGAGGAGCTGAATCAGATTTTGTATTTCAACGAGCATCCTCCTTTGGTGGACGAACAGTTCGAATCCGAAGTGGAGAATCTCCGAAGATTTTTTAGTTGAGTTTTAAAAACAAAAATGGTTGGAAACCTCACACAGTTCCCAACCTAGATGCATTATCCATTCCGCAAGCGTCTGGATGTCTAACCGCTCGCGTATAACTTGTATTTAAAATATCGTCATCGCGCGGAAAAACTTTAGCGCTTTTTGTTTTTTTTGAAAATATTTTTTGAGATTTTTTTTGAAAAGTCTTTTAAATGTATAGTCGCACAGGACATTTTAAAGTTTAGTTTGTGAAACGAGCCGTTTCCAATTTGCAAGCGGGAAAATCAATGATGAAATCCGCGTCGGAATGTAAATTGTGGTCGCATGCAGATTGCTCAAAAATTGTCGCGAAAAAAAACAAGATTTAAAAACAGCGCCAAAAATATCTTCGCTTTTTTTAACTTCGATTTTTTCAAAATTCGAATTGAATTCAGTGGCGAAAAAATTCAACGCAAATAATTTAAATACAATTCGATCGCGTTGAGAAGCTCGGAATAAATGACGCGGCTTTTCGTGGCGTTCGCCAAAAGCGCGTCGTCCGGGATTTTCGCGTTCGAAAGAATCTCGTCCAGCCTGCGCTGCGTGGGAAAAACGAGCGCGGCTACATTTTTCGCGTCGCTCGACAAAATTTCCTTGTCAAGCGAGTCAAGTTCCGAAAGCAAATCTTTCGCGCGAGGGTCGCCGCAGAGAATGTCGTTGCAAATCGTTTTCGCGCGCTCGGAGATTTTTTTCAAGCTTTCAAATTGTTTTTTCAAATTTTCAATGACGGCGCAAAATTCATCTTTTTCGTATGCGGAATTTTTTTTCTCGGCGCGCTCAAAGAATTCTTTTTTTTGCTCCGCGATTTTCGGCAGCGCAAGAAATTCTTCGAGCGGAAAAAAATCGATTCCGTTTATGAAAATCCCCTCCCTTGAAAATGTGAAAGTGCGCGCGTGATTTTTCTCATTGGAAATCGCCGCGATTTTATTTTCGAACCAATTCGCAAAAAGCGTCATCCGTTCGTCCGTGATGATTTCCCCGCCGTCGTAGTCGCGCGCGATTTGGTTTTTGGCGGAAAACAAAATTTTGCAAAGCGCGTTTTCGGCGCAAGATGTTCGCGTGGAAAATGCGTGCGCGGCTTCTTCGAAAGTGCTTCCTTTGATGTGCGTTTTCTTTTGAGGAAATCCCAAGTCCAATCCGGCGAAGAAAATTTTCTCGCTTCCAATCGCTCGCGCGAATTCCCAAGCGGTCGTGGCGACCGAGCCGCCCGAAGAAAGCTCGCCTTTTTTTCCAAGTCGCGATTCGATGAATTTGCCAAGCGGAAAAAGCGAGGAAATCAAAATTTTTTTTCGGCATTTGAATCGGAACGCGCTCGGATAGACCGCGCCTTCCAAAATCAAAATGGAGGAGGGGGAAGAAAGGTCCGCGATGTGCTGCGCCGCCCAAAATTGCGGGTCGGTCAAAACGATGAAATCAGGCTCGATGCCCGCACGCAAAACCGTGCGCAGCGAAGTGTCGAGCGCGATCAAAATCGCGCGTTCCTTTATCTGCGAAAGATGCGGCAAGACGCTTTGCAAGGTCGGGCCTGCCGCAAGGATTACCGAAGGCAGCGAGATTTTTTCATCGGATTTCGCCTCGCCGAAAAAAATGTTCGCGCCGCAAAGCCTTTGCATTTCCTGCAAATTGCGCGCGCTGTTTTTCAGCCAAAGCATGCCGAACCTTTCGAGCGTGTTCGTGTTTGCCTGCGCTTTCTGCGCGTTTTGCTTCGCGAGCGAAAAGAATTTTTCAAAATATTTTTCGGCATGGAAGGCTTGCGCGTTCGTAAGGAAAACTTGCGCGTTTTCAAATCCGCCTGAATTTTCCACGAGAGCCGCCGCCTGTTCCGCGTTCGCGCCGATTATGAAAAAAAGCCTTTCGATTTTAAAAATTTCTGAAAAGTCGAGGCTTGCGAGCGCGGCAAAAAAATGCGGCGCGTCCGGCTCCAAGATGATGAAAGTTTTTTGCGGAAATTTTTTCGCGAACGCCTGCGGCAAATATCCAAGCCCGATTCCTGCGAAAATAAAAATTTCTTTTTGAGAATCCTTGTTTTTTTCGACCGTCTGTTCCGCCTCGCGCTGCGGATTGTACGCGGAATGAATCGCCAAAGAATTTTCGCTCGCGGTGAGCGCGCCGTTTTTCGCGAAAGCGAATTTGTAAAACGGAAAGTGTTCGCACAAAATTTTCAAAAATGCGTCTTTGGAATTCTCGCCGTTTTCTTTCGCTTCAAAAAATAAATTCGGAATTTCCGGCAAGAGCATTTCGTAGAGCGCGGGAAATCGTTTTTTGAAAAGCGAAATGTTTTTATTCCAAGTCGAGGTCAATTTGCATGCCTTCCGTAATTTGAGTGCCGGCGGGAGGGGATTGCCGCGTTACCCAGCCGCTTCCCCTTATATTTACGTTCAAATCCTTGCGGTTCAAAAGCGGGAGAAGCTCGCGCTTTGAAAGTCCTGTCAAATCTGGCAAAGTTTTTCCGAGTATGAGCGGCGGTTTTCCTTGAATTGAGATTCGACCTGAATGTGCAAGCGACGCGGCATCGCCTCGGCTCATTCCCAGATGGTCGATGATTGCGTTTGCTGAATCCTTGATTACAGGCGCGACGATTCGGCTTGCGAAATTTATTCCTTGCGATTTTTGAATTACGATGTACAAAATTATTTCGGGATCTTCGGCAGGAAAAAATGCGAGCACGTCCGAAAGAAAATCCGTTTGGCTGTATCCTCCGTGTTCAGCGTCAACCATTTGAGCCGTTCCAGTTTTTACGCCGATAGTCATGTCGCCTACATTCGCGCGCCAGCCGATTCCTTTTTCCGCACCGGTTTGCATGCAGCTCAAAATGTAATGCGCGGTTTGCGCAGAAATCACCGCTGGTTTTCGCTCTACTTCGTTTTGGAAAACAATGTTGCCTTCATTGTCCGTGATTTTTGAGATAACGGAAAGTTTCAGCGGATGACCGTCGTTGGCAAGAACTGTAGCAGCTTCAATGACTTGCAGCGCGGTTACGCCGATTTCTTGTCCGATTGAAATTGTCATCTTTGAACGACCTGACCAACGCGCGCTCGACTGGTCTTGAAAAAGTCCCGGACTTTCACTTGGCAATTGCACACCGGTTCTTTGACCGAATCCGAACGCGCGCAATTTGTTCAGGAATGTAGAAGTCTCCATTCTGTCCGTGATTTGCGCTGTTACGTCATTGCATGATTGTTCAAGCGCACCTCTAGCCGTCAAATAGCCATGATGCGAAAGACAATTCAGCCTGAGGTGTTCGCCGCTTGGCATCACTTTTTCAAAAACACCGTCGCACAAAAAACTTTCATCTTGGGAAAAAAGCCCTGCGTCATAAGCGGCCGCTATCGTGAAAACTTTGAACACCGAGCCAGGCTCAAAAAAAGTAATGGCGGGTCTGTCAATTGTTTCTTCGATTCCTGCGCTCGTGTATTCGTTTAGGTTCGCCTCAGGCAAACTCAAATATGCCAAAATCTCGCCCGTCTTTGCGTAAGACGCAAGCAGCATCAAGTTTGCGCCTTGTGTTTCTTCCAAAGCGGCACGCGCAATTTGAGTGAGTTTGTATTGAAGATTCGCATCGATTGTCAAATAAATATTTTTGCCTTGTTCGATTTTTCCATTTTCCAAAATGTTTGCTTCGGGCGAAAGAATTCGTTGCATTGAATATTCAATTCCTGCAAGTCCGCGACCGTCATCGCCCATGAATCCAACCAACTGCGAGGCGAGCGTGTTTTCAGGATAAATGCGTCCGGGGATTTTATCGAAACTGACGAACGTATTGTATTTGTTTTCGTCCGTGATTTTCTTCACTTCCTCGTAAGTGGTAAGGGGCATTTTTTTCTTGAGATAGGCAAAACGCGCCTTGCGATTTTCCAATGCGTCGCGAATCGTTTCCAATATTTCCGCTTCGCTCATTCCGAGTGCGGGCGCCACGTCCTTTGCAAATTGTTCGGGATTTTTTATTTTCTGCGGATTTATTCCCATGTGGAAAAAATGCGTCTCCACGGCGAGCGGCTTTCCGTTTCTGTCAACAATAGAGCCGCGTTCAACATTTGGTTTTCTCGGAATGATTTTTTCTTGAGGAGCGAACGAAAGGCGGGTGTACCTCGCGAACAATGCGAGCACCATCAAAATTGAGACAATCGAAAAAGTTATGACGCGCCATTTTGGAAAAAAATTATTCATTTTATTATCACTTTTCCAACGACATTTTTTTCGGGAACAAAACCGTAATTGCGCGAATCAAATGAAAGCGCGTAATTGTCGCCGACCGCCAAAACATAGCCTTGCGGAATTTTTTCGCTCGAACGCATTTTGTGATACTGAATCGAGTTCAAAGAAATTTTTTTGTTTCCCACGATTAAATTATACTCCGAATCGCCAAAATATTCTAGTGGTGCGCCTTCAATTGCGACGCATCTTTTTACCACCCAAGAATTTTCGTAGAGATACAAAATTACGTCATCTTCCTGCGGCTTTTTCCATCGCAAAAAAATTTCCGCAGTGAACGGATTCACAAGTCCATACGCGAGTTTGTTCACGAAAATAATTTGGCCGTCTTGAATTTCAGGCGACATCGAAATTCCTTCCACGCGAAAAAAATCGAACGCGAAGAATTTCAAAATCACGGCGATGAAAATTCCGAGCGCGACGCAAAGAAAAATGTTCGGCGATTTTCTTTGATTTTTAATTTTTTCTTCGACCATAATTTTATTCTAATATGGCGACAAAATTTTGTCGATAGATGTAATATGGAAATCATAAGTTATGTCGGCGCGTCGCGTGTAAAAAAAATGCGAACAAGTTTTTTTTCAAAAGTCATTTTTCCGAAATTCGGAAATTTTAAAAGACGAACGCGCTTGTATGAATTCGGCGAGGCGGCGAAAACAATGTCGCTTCCCAAAATTCATCCGCTTTTAATCTTGAAAAAATTGGGAAAATATTTTTGGGCAGTTCCGCTTTTTGTTGCGATCGCTCTCGTGCCTTATGCCGTGAACAAAGCGTTTTCGATGATGCAGACCAAGACGAATCCGCTTGTTCTCAAAAATGAAAAAGTTGACGAGATGGCTTTTTTGCAGGAAGCGATGTCGAATCTTGCGCTTTCCACTGGCGACGATGTTGACGCGG
>CAZZFL010000016.1:0-8737 GCA_964653395.1 uncultured Treponema sp.
GTCAAGTTCTTTCGCGGTGAATTTGTACGGCAAGAATTCCAAGCCGGTGTTCGAGGTCTTCTCCACCCATGTCTCGCCGTCGGTATAGATTATCCATTTGCTGCATCCGTTCCAGCTCCAATACAGCCACCTATTACTGAAAGTAAAACCTCTGCGTTGGGAGTATTGTCTGTAAAACAATTTGCGATTTCTACACTCAATTCAGATGCACTACGAGCAAAGTCTGCTAATCCAGAAAAAAGCAGAGAAAATCCTCCAACAACACCCCCTATTGCCGCACCGATTGCGATGTGCACCCAGTTTCCGTCAGGGCACTGTATTTGACAAGATTGTTGTTTCCTTGCGCAACGTTTCGCTAATAGTCAGAATTTTCCAGCAACGCATTTTTGATTTTTTCAAGTCTTGCCACTTCTTCAAGTTTCATGGTCAATATATCCTCTGAAAACAACAGGTTGAAATAGATGTCGTCCTTAAAATATTCGTATATTTCGGTCAGGTCTTCTTTCGTAATCCTCGTCGCTTTGTCATCGTTATCGTAAAGCCATATATAAATCAAGAATGAATTGAAAACTATTTTCGGATCCTCTTCGGCAAGGAAATTGTAAAATACCCTCATTTTTTGTGTCAGGCATAATGGGTCAAGTGTCTTATAGTCGTATGACTTTTTGATGTACTTTTCCGCATTTTCCGCATTGTTTTTGAGCATATCGATATAAGCCTTGAACAAGCAGCCATACTTTTTTAAACAAGGCGAATTGTGTTCTAAAAACTTGTCCGCCAGAATGTCCGCGTCTTTTATCCTCATATTTAAAAATAGGTAATCCATATACTCTGTCTGAAATGCGTCGGTCAAAAGTTTCTCATCATCGTACTTTTGGAACAAACTGTCCAACATATGCGTTCCATCCCTTAAATCCGATATTTCAGTTCGTAGAAAAACAACCTGTACATTATCTTGAAAAGGCGACGCCATGATATTTTCATAGGCATTCTCATAGTTTTTTTTCTTAAAATAGATTTTGGCAAGCACGTAATACACGTCGTTATCGAACGTGGTGATCACATTTTCCGTATCGGAAGTGGCGATTTCTTTCGCAATCAAGGCGAAAGTCTCTGCGTTGCGCAAGTCATTCACCTCGATATACATTTTTGAAATGAGCAGGTTGTTCAAATAATTTTCAGAATCATACTCATTTGCTTTGAGAAACGAATTCAACGCCTCTCGCTTGTTGCCGCCGGCAACAGATGTTTTGATAAGAAGTACGCCCATCAAATGATTGTATGCGAATGTATTTTTTTCTTTTTTGGAGCAGTACTTTAATATCAGTTCGGCTTTCTCCAAATTTCCTGACTCCATGAAATAAGTGACGGCATCGAATCTATTCTGGCTGCACCCTAAAAAGACGAAAGATATGAGAGATACGATTATCGCTTTTTTCATATTGACTGTCCTCCAATTTTAATAAGTTCGACCGAACATTATGCCTTGACTGCCTTTCATTCTATCCATCAATTTCTTGAAGGAATATGCCTTACTTGGAAATTTAACTTAATCGATTTTCACGATATAAAGTTTCTTTACTTTCTCGAATTCGACCATAATATATCACCCTGTCTTCAAAAGTCCACTCGAGAATCTCTGAAGGCTCAGAATGATAAAAGTCGTCGGGCAGATATATTTCTTTCTCTCGTGCATGGGATTTTCTGTTCAGGATTGCCTTAATCAGACTGTTTGCTCTGTCGGAGTAATAAAACAAAGTGATGTAATTAAAGCCGGATCCGTTATAAAAAATTTCAACATTGTCAAGGAGAAATCTTCGCTCGGCGCATTCTGCAAAATTCGCTTTGTATCTGAAGCCCAGCCTAAAAAAATTCTGATGTACATGCTCCGCATTTCCAAAATCATAGTCAAAAAACAAAATCCTCTTGTACTGATTCCATTCATACAAGCATAAAACTGCGGATGCAAAAAACAATGAGGAGACAATCAAGGCAATGGCATGCTTTTTTTTGTTATCGACCATAACATGTGTTATTAAAAAACCTCATTGCAACCTCGTACCCCCCCCCATTTTTTTTATAAATGTTTTCTGCCAATTTAAAAATTTATATATTTATATTCTATATCAGCCTTTTTCAGCTGGAACAAATAAATTGGAGTATTTTCTTGTTCATTTTCCCGCTGAAAAGAAAAGGTCGTCCCATCTTTGTAACTCTCAAAAAAAGAATCCAATACGGATTTGTTTTTTATAAAATCACTAAATGTTTCTAACTTAATCCCTAATTTATTAGCCAAATCATCCGAAAATATGTACTCTATTCTCTCTTTTTGAATGTCATAAAAAATGTATCCATTGTATCTAAATAGGATGATATTATCAATTGGTTTGCGTCCCCGCACATTTGCTAAAATCATCCAATCATTATCTTTAAACATACAAAAGACGCTTAATCTTGGTCCCCATGTCCCAAAATCATCTAAAACCTTGATAAAGGCTATGTTTTCATCATCCACTGAAATCACCTCGTCTATTTCCGCCTCATATCTTTGTTGCAAAACTTTTATCAACAAGGACAAACAAAAATGAACACATAATAAAGAGATTAAAAATTTCGATATTATTCTAAATATTTTCCTCATACTCGTTCTCCTTGCATGAATTCCATTGGCTTGGCTCTCCAAATTCTTTCTTCGCATCTTCTAACCAAGATTTTACAGTGAATTCGCTCACTTCTTCTGGTTTAAAAGTCCTAGACAGGTCATTTTCTTTTCCTTTTTTTTCAAATTCTTTCATTCTATCACCTAAGAAATTAATAATAGTGGAGCGGGTCGGTGGAAATCCACCGGCTGTATTTCGGGTCAAGATACTAGCCCCATAATAATACAAACCCGTCTCCTTGTCAAGTTCCTTCGCGGTGAATTTGTACGGCAAAAATTCCAGCCCCGTGTTGCTCGTCTCCTCCACCCACATCTCGCCGAAAATGGACACTATGTAAGAGCACACGCAGTTTTTCAAATTAACGAAAATTCTAGATGAGGGTAAATGTTTGTCAATCAATACAAAACGCAATTCTCATAATTTCTTTCATATTTGACACAACTTTATCCAATTTATTGATCTCTGTGTCGGAGAATTTTGGGATGTATTTTTCATTGCCGCTATTTAAAGTTGGAAGATTACATCCACATAATAATTTTTTATAAATTATAAACATTTCATCCATATCCCCCACGAAAAACAGATTTAATGTATTTGCCAAATCACTTGTAATATTCCATAAATCGATTACAATATTGCAATTGTTATAATCAATAGAATCAAAATCAAATGTTGTTTCTGACTCTATTTTTTTAGAAGTCATTTTACAGAATTTATATAATTCTTTGCTAGTTGGAAAAAACAGTATGTGATTATCTTTTTTTAAGAAAAAATCACCATTTTCTGTAGACACCCAAATTGCAAAGAAGTTTTTCTGCTGTATTTTAATTTTAACAGCATAATACTCATTATTATCACTCAAAACCTCTGTCTCCCCATTTTTTCAGTTTATTATATTCAGAGTTAGGACCTTTATCATAATTATTTTTTCCATATTTACTTATCCATTAAGCGTTTAGAGAAATCTTTTCCTGATTATCCTTCAAGTGTAGCACAAATTTGTCGGAAGCGCAAACGTTGGACTTGGTTTCGCCTGCGTTGGTCACTTGCTTCGGCGCAGACTTTTTTCTTGGCTCGCCGGAATCGAGCCAATGAAATCCGAGCGCGAGGTCGGTGGTATTTTATTATGAAATATAATTCATCGTATGCTTTTCATCAGCCTTTCCATTTTCTCTACCATCGCATCGTCGCCGCTGAGCCTTGCCGCTTCAAGGCACGACTCGTCCAGTGTCGCGCCGTATTCCAAAAGCAGGTCAACTTGGCTTTCCCATATCATCCCTTTCCTTATCGCTTCGTAGAGCGGAGTTGTGGCATCCGGGGAATTGAAATACTCTTGAAGTTCTTTTTCGCTTATTCTTTCACACACATCTTCTTCAAACGGAACTGGAGAACCTTTTTTATCAACATTCGCACCAGCATCCAAAAAAAGTTTTAGTACGCGGTTGCAGTCCGATACATAACATGAAGCAAATATATCAACATTTTCTTTTGGTTCATGATAGTTTTTTTCAAAAATAGTTATTTGTTTGTCATTCTGTAAATATACCTGTGCCCAGATATACGGATATTTGTTTATGTCCGCTCCCGATTCTATGAGTTGATTAAAAACATCAGTTTCATGATTGAGCACAATATGATTTTCTTTGTAATAAGATTTATTTAAGAAATCAGCGCAAAAAAGCATAAGCGGGTTTCTATATTGCCATCCATCATACATCTTAAGGCAATAATTAGGATTCATGCCGTGTGCCAAATAATCTTTCACGTTGTTTCCCAAATTTTTAGGACCAAATCTTGCCTTATGAGCTATTTGCTCTCCAAAGCCAACCAGCATGCGATTTTCTTCCGGCATGTCGCCGTATAAAGTCGCACGCATATGCGGCAACGTGCCCTCCATCAATTTGCCTGCCAGCAGGTTCAATACTTTTTTCGCAGCCTGCGTCTATCTTTGCATTGAAGCAGGAGCGCGTTCCATTTAAAATTTCGCTGGAAAACTTTATTTCCCCCGCCTGCCCCAAATCCACGCGGCCGCGCCGTACAACGCGCCTCCTGCAATCATCATGAGGCACAGCACTTGCCCGGTGGAAATGTTCAAAAGCGAAGTGTTTTGAGAAATTGAAGCCGCCTCGTCGTGCACGATTCTAAAGCCAAGGTCCGCGTCCGGCATCCGAAAATATTCGAGGAAAAATCTGAAAACGCCGTAGCCCACAAGATAAAGCGCGGACGAAAATCCGTCGAAAGGCTTTTTTTTGTGGAACGCCCACAAAATCAAAAAAAGCACGATTCCTTCGAAGAACGCTTCGTACAATTGGCTCGGGTGGCGCGGCAGATTCACAAGCCCCGCTTCCGGAATTTGCATGCCGATTTCCTTCGCGAAATTTTTCACCCATTCGAGCGACGCGGAAAATCTTTCGGCATACGGAAAAACCATTCCCCACGGCATTTTCGTAATGCGCCCGTAAAGTTCGCCGTTCAAAAAATTTCCGAGCCTTCCAAAAGTGTAGCCCAACGGAATCGCCGTGCACATCGCGTCCGCCCATTTGAGAAAAGGCCGCTTGTGCATTTTGCACCAAACGAGCATTCCGAGCGTGCCGCCGATCACTCCGCCGTGATACGACATTCCAGCCAAGCCCGTGAAGCGTCCGCCGTCGAACGGCCAAAAAATCAAGTACGGCTTTTCGAAATATTTTCCGGAAGTGTCGTAGACGAGCGTGGAAAAAATTCTCGCGCCAATCAAAAGGAAAATTATTCCTGTAATGATAAAACTCGACAAATCGTCTTCGGTGGTTTTCAGCTCGGCGGAATTCAGCGCGCCTTCTTTGAAAATTTTTTTGAGCACGAAATACGCCGTGCCGAACGCGAAAACGTACATCAGCCCGTACCAACGCAAAATTCCCAAAAACGGAACGCCAGGAAAAATTTCAGGCTTAATCCAAGAAGGATAATTTATGTAAAGCAAATTCATTTCGCAATCCTCGATTCAAATTTAATCCAGATTAAATTTAATCAGACTTTAAAACCAAGTCCCGCCGCCCTTACGAGCTTCGACTTTAAAAGCGTGTTTTCTTTTTTCAGCTGCGTCAATTCATAGGCTTGAGTTTTTATCGTTTCAATCAGCTCGCCCGTGGAAAGCGCGCCGCTTCCGAGCAAATCCTGAATGCCCGCCATTTTCGCCTCGTAATCTTCCGACGCTTCTTCCGACATTATTTCGAACGAATTGCTCGCGCTGTCCGGCGGCGGCTCGAATTCTCCGCCGAATTCCAAAGTGTCGCTTGCGAGAATTTTTTCAGCGATGCGATAGATTGCCTGCGAAAGAACGCTTTGCGGCTTGTAGACCACGATGGGCAGACGCGACGCCAAAGCTTTGTCCTCCAAAGAATCGCGGTACATCACGCCGAGATGCTCGATTTCCACGTTCAAATATTCTTTGCACGAACGCCGAATCCGCAACGCGCGGTCCGCGTCCTTCGGATCTTCGAGCATGTTCATCACGAGGCGCGGGCGGAAAATGCGCAAGTTTTTGTCGAACGCCGCCGCGCTCTTTGGATCGACCTTCGCGATTTCGGCGAGCATTTTCGGAATGTAGAGCTGCTGCAATTGCGACGAATCTTTTTTGAGAGACGAAAACCATTTTGCCGCCGCGCTTCCCGGTTTGAAACTCGAATTCAAAAGTCTGAAAACCGTGTTTTTCAAAAACAAATATCCGTTCAAAATCGCAGTCGTGGCTGGCGCGCTCACGACGATTCCTTGCGGCGAAAGCAGGAACAAATCCAAAATTATCTGGTGAGTTCCCGCGCCCAAATCTATGATGAGATAGTCCGCGTCGATGGCTTTGAAATTTTTTACGAGCCGAGTTCGCTGCGGCGCTTTGAGCGCAGTGAGTCCCGGAATCTCGCTGTCGCCCGCAATGAATTTGAGATTTTCATATTCCGTGGGAGCGATGACATCAAGAAAATTCCCGCCTTCCATGAGCCAAGTGCCGAGTCCGTTTTTCGGTGAAGGCTGGCCGAGAACAAGATGCAAGTTTGACGCGCCCAAATCCAAGTCGGCGAGGACGACCCTTTTTCCGGCCTGAGAAAGCGCGACCGCAAGGTTTGCGGAAAGAAGGCTTTTTCCCACGCCGCCTTTTCCGCTGGCAACAGGAATTATTTGCATGCGAAAATTATATCAAAAAAATTGCGGAATGTAAAGAGTGTCGCAAAT
The DNA here is from genome assembly GCA_964653395.1 of uncultured Treponema sp. Classification (GTDB taxonomy): domain Bacteria; phylum Spirochaetota; class Spirochaetia; order Treponematales; family Treponemataceae; genus Treponema_D. Next base: position 6,864 of record CAZZFL010000016.1, read on the forward strand.
CTTCGATTTGCTTACCGAGTTTCATTTACTCGCAATGCGAGCAAATGAAACTCGCGGCTGCCTTGTAAAACTCGCGCATGTCATTTGTGTCACAAGGTTATGACTTTTCGTCGAATTAATTTTTGAAGCAAATTTTTATTGAGCCTTGCGGACAGATTTCGGCGCATTTGCCGCAGAGAATGCATTCGGCGGAGCGGGCGTTTGCGACGGGATTCACCTCCATCGGACAGGCGGATTTGCATGCCGCGCAATGCGTGCAAGTGGCGCGATTTATTTTTAGGTGGTGAAAACTCACTTTGTTCAAAACGCCGTAAATTGCGCCAAGCGGACAAAGCGTTTTGCAAAAAAATCTGTGGACGAAAACGCACGCCGCCAGCGTGAAAATCAAAATGCCGAATTTCAAAAAAAACAAGCCGCCCAAAACGCCGCGCAATTCTTGTCGCGCCGCGATGAGCGGAAGTCCGCCTTCGAAAGTTCCCGCCGGACAAATATATTTGCAAAATGCCGGATCTCCGATTCCCGTAATTTGCGAACTGGCGGCCGGCAAAATCAAAACGAAAATAAAAAGCGCGACGTATTTTATGTAGCGAAGAAATCTTGGCAAATGAAATTTCGGCGAAGGAATTTTGTGGAGCAATTCTTGCAGCAATCCGAACGGACACAAAAACGCGCACGCCGCGCGTCCAATCAAAACGCCGATTGCGAGAACAATTCCCGCCGCGTAAAAACTGAACGAAAAATCAAGAGAGCCGCCCACCGCCTGCATCGCTCCAATTGGGCAGGAAAAAATTGCGGCGGGGCAAGAATAGCAGTTCAAGCCCGGAGCGCAAAAACTTTTCCATTTTCCCGAATAGATTTTTCCGGAGAAAAAATTTTGCACTTGCGGATTGCAAAATCCGAACGCCGCAATTTGGATGAGCTTTCGCTTTACGGAATTCAATTTTATTTTTGAAAATGCTTTGGAAAATATCGACACGATTTTTTGTCCTCGCGCAATCAAAATTTTAAACTAGCCAAGACCGATGCATTCCATGCAGATTCGCACGGCCTTTTGGAGAACGAGCGTATTTTCGCCGCGCGAAATTCCAATGGCGATGAACGCCGCCGCGAATAGCAAAAGCGCGATTTTGAAAATTTTTTTTTGCGCAAAATTTGAAAATGAAAATCGCCGTTCGCCTTTCGCGCTCGTTTCGAATTCGCTTTGCAATTTATTTTTCGCTTTTGGCATATTTTCAATTTTTCGCAAGATAGTCTTCGACCGCCTTTTTGTATTTCGCCACTTGCGCGCCCACAATCATTTCGCTCACGATTTTGCCGTTTTTGTCAACGAGAAAAGTCGTGGGAACGAATTGGATTTCATTCAAAAATTGCGCGAGGCTTTGGTTCGCGATGACATTCGTAAAAGTCGCGCCGGCTTTTTTGAGAATCGACTTTGCGTTTGCAATGCCTTTCGAATTGTCCGCGGATTTAATGTCGCACACGATGCCGACAATCTGCACGTTCTTTGGCATGGACTTTTGCCACGCGGCGAGTTCCGGCATTTCTCGGATGCAAGGCGGGCAGAACGTTCCCCAAACATTCACTACCGTGACATCGGCGGCAGAAAAAATTTCGTCCGTGATTTTATTTTTGTCAAGGTCGGTGGAAGAAAAAGCGAGGCTTTGCGCGAACAACGTCGCCCCCGCTAAAAGCAATGCGACCGAAAGAAAAATGTGTTTCATGAATGACTCCTATAAAAAATCAAGAAGAACGTTCGCCAGAAATTTCGCGCATAATCTATTTTTGCCGCCGTTCCAGTTCGGCGATACGCGCTTCCAATTCTGCGATTCTCTCGCGCTCTTTTTCCAACTGTGCTTGCGCGATTGCGAGACCTT
>CAZZFL010000016.1:8837-32765 GCA_964653395.1 uncultured Treponema sp.
TCTGCGATTCTCTCGCGCTCTTTTTCCAACTGTGCTTGCGCGATTGCGAGACCTTGTTCTATTCCGTCGGCGACGCCATCTTCGTATATGACTTTTTTGTAAGACACTTCATCAAATTCCGTCAAAACGTCCAAAATTGCCTCCTCGCGCCATTTGCGAAAATATCCGCCTAGCAAATCAAGCCTTATCGCCTCGTCAACTGCGGCGGTTACCGCTTCCCGCATGTGGGCATATTTCTTTTTGTTTTCTTCCACTAGTCTAACATAGGTCGAATAATCTTGCAAGTCCTTGCATCGCTCCATCAGTTCTCTGTTGCGATTGCTGTTTATGTTTAGCATTGTCGCCGTCCATTCAAATTCGGCTGGCGGAATTTCCACTTCGAACATTTCGGAAAGTTTTAGTTTTACACAATCGTCCTGCTCGCGGTGTCCGTTGTAGAACACAAAAAAGCGAGGCGAAGGAATTTTCAAACGGCGTGTTCCGTAGATTCTGCCATCATCGGCGTACCTTTGGTATAGACGCGAGAAATACAGAAAGCCACGCAAGGGCATGTTCGGGTTGAATGTGCTCTGCTGCTCGTAGAGCGAAAGGCATCCCTGAAAAACGAATGACACATCGTTGCGCATCGTGACATAAATCACATCTTCGATGGTGTTCACTTCCATTTCGTCCAAGTTTGCGTGGTTCGTACCATTCACGGCGTTGTAGAGTGACAAGAGACGCGTCTTGTCCGAAAAAATCTTGACAAAAAGGCGATCTCGGTATTCGCGTTGCGGCTGCGGCATAGAATTTCTCCTAAAAAAAAGCGCATCAAAGGATTGTTGGTTGCATATATAACATATCAATTTTTTACATTTATTTAATATAAACTGGGGAAATTTTTGTGGCATTTTTGAACCCACTTTCGGAAGCGAAATTTTTTGCTCCCCATCGAAAATCTCGCACGCAGGCGCAAAAAAAATCCGCGCAATATTTTTGCGCGGATTTTGAAACTTTTTTAATGCAGCGGCATCTGCGCCGCCATTTTGCTTTGCCTTCGCGGGATTTTAGAACCTGTAGCCAGCCGTAACGTTGATTCCCAACGCACCTCGGCGAAGAACATCAAAGTCCTTATTTCCATTGTCATCTTCATGTTCCGCTTCTATTTTCACTTTGTTGAAGTCGATTCCGTAGCGAACGTCCGCGCCCAGCACGAACTTGCCGAGAGGAATTGCAACGCCGCAACCAAAGTCCATTCCGATTGTCGCGCCCTTCATTTTAACTTTGTAAGTTCCATCATCACCTTCATATTTCAATTTTCCAATCGGTATTCCCACTTTCGGACCCAAGAATGGGCGGATGCTGATTTTTCCCACAGGAATGTCGTAGCCAACGAGAAGCGCGATGTCGAGACTATTATATTTAAGGGTAGTTTTGTATGTCCAATCATCAGAGGATTCTTCATTTTTTAAACCGTTTGCAAAAGAAAAGAACACTTCCGGCTGGAGCGAAAGAGTGCCGGGGCCCAAGTCCACGAGTCCAAAGTGTCCGTAAATTCCCACATCGCCACCCAATGTCATTTTATCCTTTGAGTCGGCACTGTCATCCCCATTCAAACCAGAAACCGATTTCGTGCCCGCGTTCAAAAGCAATCCGCCTTTTACGCCCACTTCCATAGTTTTCTCCGCAAATGCGAGAGATCCAAAAATTGCAGCCGCCGCTGCCAAAACCAAGACTTTTTTCATAAAGTCCTCCCTATATTTTTTTGCGCTTCAAACAAAACGCATGATTTGTCAAATGTCCCCTTTCGGAAACTTTTTCAAATCAAGATGAGTCTAATGCTTTCGCAAGATTTGGCATATTACAGATATGCGTGATTTTATGGTCATTTTGAGTGTATGGGGGGGGGGATTTGCATCACCATTTCGGGTGATTTTTTCGTTTACCATCTTGTAAAAAGAAATGCGCGAGTTCACGTCGCATTTTTCGAAGATGTGTTTGATGTGGGTGGAGACGGTGTTCATACTGATGTGCAAAGTCGAGGCGATTTCTTTCGTGCTGCTTTGCTTCGAATAAAGCATTTCCGCCACTTCGATTTCGCGGCGGGAAAGTCCGCATTCCGCAAGAACGTCTTCCAACGGACGCGGATTGGATTTTTGCGGCAAGGCGATTTTCTTGCGTTCTTCGCGCTTCGGCATTTCATTGCGCCGCGCCTTCCGCGCGAGCATGAAAATGTATCCGACGTTCACGGCGAGAAAGGCCGCGTCGTAAGAAAAATAATAGTCGTTCTCCAAAATCGCGCCCAGGAAAAAATATTCCTTTGACTTTCTTACCAAATGAAAAATTTGGCGGAAAATCAAAAAGGCGTAGAAAACGCACCACGGAGCCAAAACCGAAAAGTCGGCGTTCCGCTTTTTCATTCCGAGCGCGATGACGACGATTTCAAAAATCAGCCCGGCGACCAAAACGCAAATCGAAAGCCTATAGACAAAATCAAAATTCGGAGAAAACGAAAAAAGTATCGCGAAAAGAAACGCGCATCCGACGAACGCACATTGTATCTGCTTCCTCACGGAAAAACGCGTTTCCGAATACATGCAACTGAACGTGAGCATGAGCATTATCACGAATCCGAACGTCGCCACGATGTAAGTCAAGTGCAGAAAAAATTTCGCTTCCGCGAACGCATTCCAAAAAAGCGCGGGCGCGATTCCTTTCATGCAAAGTTGGTAGACGAAAAACAAAAATGTCACGGCAAGAATGAACGGCGAGCTTTTTGTCTTGCGGAAAATCCAAATTAAAATTTGCGCCGCAATCGAAACCAGAAAAATCGCGATTGACATTCCGTGCAACAAATCGAATTTCATCGTCTGCAAAAAAAATTCGCCTGGAGAAAAAATGCGGAGACAAAGCGCGGTGGCGTCGGAATTTTTTATCTGCAAAAGAACTTCGCCGTGCCGTTCAGGGATTTCCAGCGCGCACCTGACGCCCTGAATTTTCTTTTGACTGTTCGGCACGATTTTTCCTGTCAAGTCGTGCAAAGTCCATTCGCCGCGTTCGGAAACGAAAAGCCGCGCCTCGTCAACAAGTTCCGGTCCCAAATCGAGAACCATTTTTTCCGAAGCGGACGGAATCTCAAGGCGCACCCAAATATTTTCGGAACGATTTGCTACAATATAATTTGATTTCTGCGGCACGAAATCGTCGGCGAGAACGGGGGGGGGTAAACGGAACTTGCATTTTTCACGGCGACATTTTTCGGCCGAATGCAGTTCGAACATCCGCAAAATGCGAAAATGGCAAGAATGAAAAACAGTGCATTTTTGAGCATACGGCATTTTAGCATAATTTTCAAAAAAAAGGAAGCGGGCAAGAAAGTGCACGCCGAGGATTGCGAGCGAAAGATTGCGCAAGCGGACTGTAAAATATGCGAGTTTTTGCTTTGCAAAAACTCGGTAGCAAGTCGCAGGCTTGCGTAGAGCGCGGGGGAGACTTCCTCCGCATTTAAAGAAAAGAATTTGGTTTTTCGAGTGGGAGTTATTTTCCCCAGAAAAAGTTATTGCAATGGTGGCGTTTTTTTGATAGAATACAGTTTTATGAATATCGCGCTGTTCTCAGATTCTTTTCTCCCCACAAAAAGCGGCATTGTGACCGTGGTCTTGCAGTTGCAGAGAATTCTCGTGGCGATGGGGCATAATGTCGTGATTGTTACGACAGATACGCATGACAAATACATTGAGGAAAAATTTTCCGACAAGTCGAACATTCTGCGGATGAAGTCGTTTTCCAGCGCGTTGTTCGGAGTGCCCGATCAGTTCATTTCGATTGTTGACAAAAAACGCCTTATCGCGTTTTTGAAAGAACACAAAGTGGAATTCATTCATTCGCACACGGAATTTTCCATCGGGCAGGCGGCGAAATTCGCGAGCAAGACACTCGGCATTCCTGCCATCGCCACTACGCACACTTTGTGGGAAGATTTCTACAAATACTATCTTTGGGGCGGAAAATTTATTCCTCTCAAATTGATTCGCAGGATTGTGCGCTGGATGTATCGTGATTTTTACGCGCTCATCAATGTTTCGCAAAAAGCGCACGAATATTTCAAGCAGCCTTTTATGCTTCCGCAAAGTCCTTCGGCTGTAATTCCGAATGCGCTTGACAGCGAGACTTTTTTGCGGCACACGATTTCGGAAGAAAAGATTCAGGAAGCGCGCGAAAAATGGGGAATAAAAAAAGGCGACGTTGTGTTTTTGTTTTTGGGACGTGTGGTTTACGAAAAGCGCGTGGATGAATTGCTCGATGTTTGCTTGCGCGTCATTCAGAAGAACGGGCGTATAAAAATTTTGTTCGTTGGTGACGGGCTTGCCTTGCAGGGCTTGAAAAAAAAGTCCGCGAAATTTTCGGACAGAATCATTTTTACTGGCTACGTTCCGTGGCGCGACGTTCATTCGTTCTATCAACTCGGCGATGTGTACGTTACCGCCTCGCTTTCGGAAATGCATTCGATGACTGTGCTTGAGGCTTTGATGTCTGGGCTTCCTGTCGTGGTTCGATACGACACGAGTTTTTCCGACACGGTTTTTCACGGACAGAATGGCTACTTTGCCAATAGCGACGAAGAAATGGACGGCTATCTTTTGGAACTTGCCGCTGACGAAGAAAAGCGCAAAGCCTTCGGAAAAAGAAGCCTTGAAATTTCAAAAACATTTTCGCTCGAAATGTTCGGCAGGCGGACGATGGCTTTTTATGAAAAAGTTTTCAAATCGTTTCCTAATGAAATCTCGGATGCGGAATTGCAAGAAGCCGTGAATGCCGTGGAGGTGGAAAAATGAAAAGACTCGGAATCATCGGCGCGATGGAATGCGAAGTGAAAATCATTTTGGACGCGCTCGCGCAGGACGGAAACGTTTCGCACACGGACGCTGGCGGAACGGTTTATCACGAAGGAAAAATTGGCGGCGTGGAAATTGTGCTTGCGAAAAGCGGCGTGGGCAAAGTGAACGCCGCGCTTTGCGCCCAAAGGATGATTTTGCAATTCGGCGCGGACTTCATAATAAATTCAGGAATCGCGGGCGCGATGGGCGCGGGACTTGGAGTTTTCGACGTGGTGATTTCGAGCGACGCGCTTTACCACGATATGGATGCCGTCGCGTTCGGCTACAAGCCCACGGAAATTCCGCAGATGGAATGCTCGGATTTTGTGGCGGACAAAAATATGATAGAAAAAATCGAGCGCGTTTTTCCGCTGATTCCAGAAAGCGCGGGACACAAACTTGCGGTGGGAAGAATCGCTTCGGGCGACCAATTTGTGGCGGACAAAAATCTCAAGGAACGAATCAAAAAAAACTGCGAGCCGCTTTGCGTGGAAATGGAAGGCGCGGCCGTGGCTCACGCATGCTTCCTCAACAAAACGCCGTTCGTCATTATGCGGACGCTTTCCGACATGGCGGACGACACCGCGGAATCCACTTACGATTTCAACGAAGAGACTGCGGCGAATTTGAGCGGCGCAATTCTGCTTGAACTTTTAAAGCAAATTCGGTAGATTTATAATATGAACATTGCGGCAAAATTCAAAGAGACGGCAAAATCCGTAGTTCCCGTAATTCTTATTGTTCTTGTTTTGGGACTTACAATAGTTCCTTTGGATAAAATTGTTTTGGCGAGATTCGTCATCGGCGGAATTCTTTTGATTGTCGGGCTTACGATTTTTTTGCTCGGCGTGGACATGGGAATCGAGCCGATGGGCGAACGTTGCGGTTCGTCTCTCGTGCAAAAACGAAACCTTCCGCTTTTGCTTGGATGCGCGTTCGTGATTGGCTTCATCGTTACGGCCGCAGAGCCGGACATTCAAGTTTTCGGCGATCAAGTGCGCTCGATATTCAAATTCGTCGATAAATTTTTGCTCACTTTCGTGATTGCCGCAGGCGTGGGACTTTTTATACTGATCGGACTTTTGCGCACTGTTTTGAGATTTTCCATAAAAATCACTTTTGCCATCGCCTATGTCTTGCTTTTCGCGCTCGCGTTTTTCGCGCCTCCGAGTTTCTTGGGCATCGCGTTCGATTCGGGCGGAGCGACCACAGGACCTATGACCGTGCCTTTCATCATGGCTTTGGGATTGGGCGTGGCCACAGTTCGGCGCAATTCCGCTTCGGCGGGCGATGACGACGGCTCGTTCGGACTTACAGGCACTGCGTCGGTCGGGCCGATCATGGCGGTTTTGATTTACGCGATTTTTTTGAATCGCGCGAATCTCATGCAAAAATCTTTGGACATGGCGCAGGAATTTATTGGCGAGAGCGGCGCGGGAATATTTTCGCAAATGTTTTCGCCGTTCACGACAATCTTGCCGGATGTTTTGCACGAATCGCTTTTGTCGATCGCGCCGCTTTTCGCGCTTTTTGTCATTTTTCAATTTTGGCTTTTCAAAATGACATCGCGTCAAGTGCTGCGCTTCGTCGTGGGATTTGTGTACGCGTTCATCGGGCTTACAATTTTTTTGGTCGGAGTGAACGGCGGCTTCAGCGACGCAGGTCGCATGCTCGGAGAAAATTTGGGAAGATTCGCTTCGGAAGAAGGCGGCGGCTACCTTGCGCTCCTTGTCGGAACGGGCGTGGTTTTCGGCGCGATAATTGTTTGCGCAGAACCTGCCGTTTGGGTTTTGAGCGAGCAAGTGGAACAAGTTTCGGGCGGCACGATAAAGCGTCGCGCGCTGCTCGTTTTTCTTTCGGCGGGAACGGCTTTTGCAATCGCGCTTTCGCTTTGGCGCAACATCAACGGATTTTCCCTAAAATACATTTTGGTCGCAGGCTATGCCGTGGCGCTCGCATTGATGATTTTCGCTCCTCCGCTTTTTACGGGAATTGCGTTTGATTCCGGCGGCGTGGCTTCAGGTCCGCTCACTTCCACGTTCATTCTTTCTTTTACGATTGGCGCGGCGGGCAAAGACGCGTCGGATTCGTTCGGAGTGATTGCGCTCGTGGCGATGATGCCGCTGATTGCCGTGCAAATTATGGGAATCGTTTTCAAAGTGAAGAACGCGCGCGCGGAAAAAATCCTTGCGGAAAAATCTTCAGGGGGAAAAAATGTTTAGACTTATTGTAAGCATCGTGCCGAACAATTCAGGCTCGCTCATAAGTTCCGCGGCGAACAGCGCGGGCGCATCGGGCGGCACGATAATTCCTGGGCGCGGAACGGCTTCGAACGACATACTTTCAATTTTGGGATTGGGCGACAGTTCGAAGGAAATCGTTTACATCGTCGTGGAAGACAAAATCGAAAACAATGTCCGCTCCGCGATTGAAGACGCTTGCTCGAAGAAAAAACATTTTGGCGTGATGTTCACGGTGGACGTGAACAGTTTCATAAAAAGCGGAACGAAATCGAATTTGACTTTGGGGGAAAAATCCATGGATTCAATTGAGAACAATTCTTTTCAGATGATCAACATAATCGTGAACAAAGGTTACGCCGAAGACGCGATGGCGGCGGCACGAAAGGCGGGCGCGGGCGGCGGAACGGTCGTCCTCGGACGCGGCACTGCAAAGGAAGGCGACGAAAAATTCTTCGGAGTGGAAATTGTTCCCGAAAAAGAAATGCTCGTAATTTTGGTGGAACAGAGCAAAGCCGAGGCGGTCGTGGAAGCCGTGCAAAATCTCGAATGCTTTTCAAAGGGCGGAAGCGGAGTCGTGTTCTGCGCGGACGCAAAACGTTTTACGCTTTTGGGAAAACGATAAATTTGCATTTATGCTGAATTTTATTCGTCTGAAAAAAATCGATTCCGCAAGCAACTACGCGCTTTCGCTTTTGAACGAAGCGGCAAAAAATGGCGGAGTCCGTTCGCTTGAAAAAAACGTCGTCGTGGCAGAAGAACAGAGCGCGGGGAGGGGTCGCATAAAGCGCAAGTTTTTTTCGCCGCCGAAAAACGGCCTTTATTTTACCGCGATTTACGCACCAGATTTTCCGATTGAAACGCCAGCAAAATTGACGGTCTTGGCGGCTCTCGCAGTTTGTCGCGCCCTGCAAAAATTGTTCGGAATTTCCGCCTTGATAAAATGGGTGAACGACATTTATTTGGACGGAAAAAAAATCTGCGGCATTTTGGCAGAAGGTCATGTCGAGTCGCGCTCGCAAAAAATAGATGCCGCCGCGATCGGAATCGGAATAAATATTTTGGCGAAAGATTTTCCCGAAGAAATCAAAGAAAAAGCCGGCGCGATTTTTCAAGATGAAAGCCAAATTTCAGAAATCGATTCGGTGAAAGAAAAATTGCTTTGCGAAGTTTGCGAAAATTTATACGCCCTGTATGATTCCGTTTTTGAAAATCCCGCCGAATATGAAAAAGCGCTGCTTGAATACAAATCGCGCTCGTTTTTGATTGGAAGGCGCGTAAAAGTTTTTCCTTTGGTCGGCGACGAGAATTCTTTTTTCGGCGAAGTGCTTGACATCGACAACGAAGCGCGTCTTGTCGTGCGCACGGAAGACGGAAATATTTTGAAACTTGAAAGCGGCGAAGTGTCCACAGAATTTTTTTAACTGCATGCGCGCACGGAAAAACCACGGCTCCCATTTTTTTATTTTTTCGCGCATCGATTTTGCAAGTACAAATCCGCCAGCACGAGCGCGGCCATCGCTTCCACGACAGGAACAATTCGCGGGCACAAGCAAACGTCGTGGCGGCCGTGAATCTGCAAATTCGTTTCTTCGAATTCGGCATTTTTTTGCGCGGGCTTTTCAGGATTGATTTTTGCGCGAATTGTTTTTTGCTCGCAAAAAATGCTCGGCACGGGCTTCACCGCAATGCGGAAAATTATTTTTTCGCCGTTTGAAATTCCGCCCAAAATTCCGCCCGAATTGTTCGACGAGAATTTCGCCTTGCCGTTTTTGTCGAGGCGAATTTGATCGTTGTTTTCTTTTCCTGTGGAATCCGCCGCCGCGAATCCGGCTCCGAATTCGATTCCTTTTACCGCTCCAATCGAAAGCATCGCCTGCGCCAAAAGCGCGTCGAGCTTTTCAAAGACTGGCTCGCCCAAACCGCTGGGCACGCCGTGAATTTCGCATTCCACCACGCCGCCCGCAGAATTTCCTTGCGCGCGCAATTCTTCAATTTTCGACTGCATCAATTCGGCAGCGTTTAAATCCGCGGCACGCAAAGGATTTTTTTCGATGTCGGAAAAATTTATTTTTTCACAAGAAATTCCCGCCGCACGCAAAGTGTACGCCGTGATGCCGAATTTTTTTCCGAGGCTTTGTTCCAAAAATTGCTTCGCTACTGCGCCAGCCGCCACCCGTGCGCAAGTTTCCCTTCCGCTCGAACGTCCCCCGCCTCGATAGTCGCGAAATCCGTATTTTTCGAAATACGAAAAGTCGGCATGCCCCGGGCGAAAAGTGGCGGCAAGATTTGAATAGTCTTTGGAATTCTGCGAAGTGTTTTTTATCGCGATGGCAATCGGCGTGCCTTGCGAAAACCCTTCGAAAACGCCGCTCAAAATTTCTGCCGTGTCGGATTCATCGCGCGAAGTCACCGCCGCATTTTTTTCGCCCGCGAATTTTTTTCCGGGACGGCGGCGTTCCAAATCATGCTGGATTTTTTCCGCGCTGATTTTTACGCCAGCCGGAATTCCTTCCACGACGCAGCCCAACGCGTTTCCGTGGCTTTCGCCGAACGTCGTCACTTTGAAAATTTTTCCAAAAGAATTTCCGCCCATCTTTTCTCCCATTTAAATTTCGCGTGAAATTTTCTTTGACCAAATTTCATTTTTTAAATTTGCGAATTTCAAATTCTCAAGCGAAACGCATTTTTTTAACGCAAATCGATTTCGAATTTTTTCATTTTAAATTTTGAAATTATTTTCCATTTTTTATCAAAAGAATTCCGCCGATGATTAGCGCGTTTTTCGCCAAAGCCAAAAGCCAATGCAAAATCATAATCGACTTAAAATCGCCGATGTAAAAAATCAACGTGATGACGGTGATCACAATCCAAAGCACGAGCGTTATGTATTTGAACGCGTCGTCGAATTTGTCGAAGTCCATTCCGAACGCTTTTAGCGCGAACATTATTCCGCACAACAAAAGCACGATTCCGACAACCACATTCACGACGTATGCGCCTTTTCCGAAAACTCGCGTGATCGCTTCGATTTCCGCGCTGGAAATGGAACTGCCTTCCCGCGTAATCAGGCAAAACGCCGTCACGATGAAATAAAGTGCCAACGCCAATTGCGAAATGAAAATTCCCCAAGTCCTTTGTTGCTTTGCCATTTTTTCCTCCAAAAGCAAATTTCATTTTCACACAAATCAAAATGCGAATTCAATTTTGAAATTGTAGCACAAAATGCGACTTTGCTCAATATTATTTTTTTGGAAAAGGCATGCCGCGGTTTTTACGAAATTCCTGCGGAATTTTCGCAAAGCGAAAATTCGCGTTTGATAAACGAGTTTTTGGCGAAGCAAAAAACTCGAAGTTAAAATTGACAACGCGAACTAGTCGTCAATTTTAAACGCTCTATTGAATTTTTTTTTGAAAAGATGTATCATCAGTAAAAATGCGGCAAACGATTTGTTTTGCTTGGCGTTGAAATTTGCGATGCGAATCATTCGTCAATTTCATTTTTGATTTTTTTTTTTATAGGAGGAATTATGTTTAAACTGAAAGGCACTTTTACGGCAATGATTACGCCGATGAAACAAGACGGCGCGGTGGATTTTGAAGGATTTCGCGAGCACATAAAAAATCAGTTCGAGGACGGAATAGACGGACTCGTTCCGCTTTGCACCACGAGCGAAACTCCGACGCTCGACGAAGACGAAGAGCGCAAAATGATTGAAATCATTTTTGCCGAACGCGACGCTTACAAAAAGGCGAGCGGCAATTACGTTCCGATCGTGGTCGGCGCGGGAAGCAACAACACTCGCGACGCTGTTCGCTATGCACAAAGGGCGAAGGATGCCGGCGCGGACGCGGTTTTGGTCGTAACGCCTTATTACAACAAGCCGTCGCAGGCTGGCATCATCAAGCATTTCGAGGCGGTGAGCGCGGTCGGCGTTCCTGTCATCGTGTACAATATTCAGGGACGCACCGGAGTCAACATCGCCACGGACACTTTGGCAAAAATCGCGGAACTGCCGAACATAATCGGCGTGAAAGAAGCGAGCGGAAGCGTTTCGCAAATGATGGACGTGATTGCGAAAATCAAATCGCGCCATCCCGATTTTTCCGTGATGAGCGGCGACGACGCTTTGACATTGCCTTTGCTTGCGCTGGGAGGGGACGGAGTGATTTCCGTCGTGTCGAATCTCGCGCCTGCAAAAGTGAAGGCGATGGTGGACGCGGGACTTCGCGGCGATTTTTCCGCGGCGAAGGAAATGCATTACAAACTTCTGCCGATTTTCAGGGCGGCGTTCATCGAAGGAAATCCGTCTTCGATAAAATGCGCGATGAACTTGAAAGGACTTCCTGCCGGAAACGTGCGCGCGCCGCTCGTGGAAGTGAGCGAGAACGGAAAGGAATGCATCAAAGCCGCGCTTGATGAATGCGGAATTTAATTTGCCGGGATTTACGCATTAAAATCAATGCGCAGATTTTTCGTAGGAGTTAGAAAAAAAATGTGTGAAAGAATACCTGTTGGAGTTTTGGGCGCGACTGGAATGGTCGGGCAGCGATACATAAAGTTGTTGGAAAATCATCCGTGGTTTCGCGTCACTTATGTGGCGGCAAGTCCGCGTTCTGCGGGCAAGCTTTATCGCGACGCAGTTTCGTCACGCTGGCTCATCGGCGAAAATATTCCCGAAGGCGTGGCCGATCTCGTCGTGCAAGACGCGAACGACGCTTCACTTGCTTTGGGAAAATGTCGTTTCGTTTTTTCCGCGCTGGAAATGGGAAAGGATGAAATCAAGGCGCTCGAAGAACGCTACGCCGCCGAAGGAATTCCGGTCGTCTCGAACGCGAGCGCGAATCGTTGGACGGACGACGTTCCAATGCTCGTGCCTGAAATCAATTTCGCTCATCTCGATGTCATCGCCTCGCAGAAAAAGTCGCGCGGCTGGGACAAAGGCTTCATCGCGGTGAAGCCGAACTGTTCGCTGCAAACTTACATGATGCCGCTGCACGCGCTCATTCGCGCTGGCTTTCCGGTGCGCAGAATGATTGTGACGACTCTTCAAGCCGTTTCGGGCGCGGGCTATCCCGGCGTTTCAAGTTTCGACATGATTGACAACATCGTTCCGTACATTGGCGGCGAGGAAGAAAAGACCGAGCGCGAGTGCCTGAAAATTTTGGGCGAAGTGCGCGACGGAAAAATCGTGAATGCGTCGCTTCCGATTGTTTCTTCCACTTGCACGCGCGTTCCAGTGATAGACGGACACACGGCGAGCGTTTCGCTTGAATTTGATTTGCCTGAAGACAAAAAACCGACGCTCGAGCAAATCGAAAAAATTTGGAGCGAATACACTTCCGTTCCGCAGGAATTGAAATTGCCGAGCGCGCCCAAACATCCGATTGTAATTCGCCACGAAGAAAATCGTCCGCAACCGCGGCGCGACCGAGAAACCGAAGGCGGAATGGCATGCGTCATCGGACGGCTTCGAAAATGCAACGTGTTCGACGTGAAGTTCATCGCGCTCAGCCACAACACAAAGCGGGGGGCGGCTTTAGGCGGAATCCTCAACGCGGAACTTTTGAAGGCAAAAGGATTTTTTTGATTCGTGCGAACGTGTGGGGAGGGAGGGGATACCTCGACGCTTGCGTCGAGGTATGTTGACTGATACTTCCACGGGGAACGAATTTCCGTGCCAAAACATACGCCATTTCTGCGAAGCCTCTCGCAAACTGGACGCGGCGCATGTAAATGTAATTGAGAATCATGCCACGCCCGTTCGTGAAAAATCCATCGTATGAAATTTAAATTTTTTTGCTTCGCAAATTTCACGCGATGGAAAAATTGAAAATCATCTTAAGCGTTCAACCAAAAACGGAATCGCCTTTTCGAATTTCACGCCGTAAAAATGCTCGGGGTCGGGCAGAGTCTGCTTCATCGATTCCACGACGAAATCGGCCGCGATTGCCGCCGCTTCCAAAGCTGATTTTCCGCGAAGAAGCGAGCCTGTGAACGCCGCCGCGTAAACGTCGCCAGTGCCATGCATCGAATTGGCGAGCCGCTCGGTAAAATAATATTCGGTTTTGTTCCCGTCGAAAACCGCCACGCCGAGTTTGTCCGCTTCAAAACTCACGCCGGTGAGCACGACGTTTTTCGCTCCCATTTTGTGCAATCCGCGCGCGATTCGCTCGATGTAATTTTTATCGTAGCCGCTCTCGACAAATGGCTCGCCCAAAAGCAGCGTCGCCTCGGTAAGGTTCGGCAAAATGTAGTCGGCTTCCTTCACAAGTCGCGCCATCTCATTTGGAAAATCCAAATCAAAGCCGGCGTAAAGCTTTCCGTTGTCCGCCATCACGGGATCGACAATTTTCAATGCGCCTTGCCGCGCCGATTTTTTGAAGATTTCCAAAATGTGCGGAATCTGCGCCTTCGAAACGTAGCCCGTGTAGAACGCGCTGAAGTCGATTTTTTCCTTGAGCCACTGTTCCAAAATCTTTGGCATTTCGTCCGTGAGGTCGCGGAAAGTCCACGCGCCGAATCCTGCGCCCGTATGATTTGAAAGAACGGAACTCGGAAGAATTGCAGTTTCGATTCCGCACGCGCTCGTGATTGGCAGCGCGACCGTGAGCGAACATTGTCCCACGCATGAAATGTCCTGAATTGTAAGCAAACGTTGATCCATGATTTTCCTCGCTTTGAAATAAAATTATGTTGAAATGATATAAAATTTCTGGTATTATTGGTATATCCAATTTTCTTTTAAATTCATAATGCCAGTTTGAAAGCGGAAAAATTTTTTTTCGCCATGAAAAATTCTGCGGAGCGCATACAAGGCGGCGATATGATTACAATTGATTTTAGAAAGCGGAAGGATTTGACTTTGTGCGAATATCTTTACCGTTCCATAAAAACGCAAATTCTAAATGGAAGCCTCGCCGCGAAAGAGCGGCTTCCGTCCAGGCGTTTGCTTGCCGAACATTTGCGGGTGAGCGTGATTACCGTACAAAATGTGTACGCGCGATTGATCAGCGAAGGGTATATTTATTCCATCGAAAAAAAAGGTTTCTTTGTGGAAGAAATTCCTTCGCAGAATTTTTCGCTGCAAAAGAATTCGGCAAATGTCATTCCGCATAAAAAAGAGACGAAAGAAAAAAAATCGAAAAAATATTTTGCGGATTTGAAAAGCAATTCCACAAGTTTTGAAAAATTTCCGTTCGCGCTTTGGGCGAAAATCATGCGGCAAGTCTTAAACTCAGGCGACGAGCGGCTTTTGTCGCGCGTTCCTTTGGGGGGCGCGCTTGAATTGCGGAAAGCGATTTGTTCGCATTTGCGCCAATTCCGAATGATCGACGTGGATGCGGAACAAATCATCGTCAGCGCGGGAACGGATTTTACATATTCGACATTGCTGCAATTTTTGGGAACGAAAAAAAAATATGCCGTGGAAAATCCCGGATACAAGCAATTGGATTCTGTCGCGAAACTTTGCGGCGCAAAATGCGTTCCGGTGAATCTCGACGAAAACGGAATCAGCGTGGATGATTTGAAAAAGTCCCGCGCACAAATCGTGCATGTTTCGCCGCAACATCATTTTCCGACGGGAATCGTCATGCCTTACAAACGCCGCGCGCAACTTTTGGATTGGGCGGCGGAGCAGGACGGACGCTTCATAATCGAAGACGACTATGACAGCGAATTCAGATTTGACGGAATGCCGATAGAGCCGCTTTTTTCGTCCGACAAGAATTCGCGAGTCATTTACATCAACACTTTTTCAAAAACGCTTTCCCCCTCCTTCAGAATAAGCTATATGGTTTTGCCGAAAAAATTGCTAAAAGAATTTTTTGAGCGCATGGGATTTTTTTCCTGCCCTGTCTCTTCGTTCGAACAATTCGCGCTGGCGCACTTCATCGGGGAGGGGCATTACGAAAAGCATTTGAACAGGATGAAAAATTATTATCGAAGCCTGCGCAATGATTTTGTCGCCGCGCTACAAAAAAGCAAAATCCGTTCAATCGCGAAAATCAAAGAAGAAAATTCCGGCTTGCATTTTCTTTTGCAAGTTGAATCAAAACTGCGCGGAGAAGAATTGCGCGCGCGGCTTGATGCGAGCGGAATCAACATCGCGCTTTTGAGCGATTTTCATTATGATGCGATTGATGGAAATTCTGCGGCGGAAAAAAGTTTCGTCGTAAATTACTCTGGATTAAAAAAAGAAAGGATTGCGCCGATAGTGCGAAAAATGGAAAAGATTTTTTTGGAATGAAAATGCGCGAAGCGTCTCGCCATTTTTCAATTAAGATTTGTCGTTATTTTTCAGCAAATAAATTCCAAAGCACGCCATTCCGAATGCGAGCATCAAAATCGCGGAATTCGTTTCTCAGTGGGAAACACTCTGTTTCTCACCATGAAACGAACCAAATGCTGCCGGAAAATGCGCGCGTTATGGGAAGCGTTCCCGCTGTTCTCACTGCTGCTGCAAGCCGACGGCGTTCGTAATCTGGGCAAAATACGACCAGTAGAAATCTCCGTCTTCTCGCAGGCGAGGAATGTTCTTGTCTTCCAGGCGGATCGCATAGTTTTCGTTGAAAATCAGATAGGAGAACAGCTGGTACACCATTTTTTCTTTGGCGGACAGGTCGTCATACGAGAGCGGCTCCAGTTCATCTCTGTCGGCAAGGAAGATATAGTGTTGGATTCCCCAGTTCAGGTCCAGGCAGTAATAGTGCAGACGCTCCTCGAACGAGGTCGGATCGTCCTTTGAGACACCGTACAGAATCCAGGGCAGAAAGTCAAGCAGGAATTTGTCCACCGGCTTTTCGTAGGAAGCGTAGTTGTACGTGCCGCGGTTGTAGTCCGTCACAAGATTTCCGTCCGCGTCATACACCGCTTCCTTGCCGTCTTTGCTGACATAGACCGTGTTTTTTGTCTCAACGCGCATATTATGGATGCTGTTTTCATACGTATGCTTCAGGATATAATTGATGACTGCCAGCCGATCGCACGGGACGGGCGTTTTCGTCTGAATGCCGAATTTCGGAAACGCTTCTTCCAATGCGAATTCGGGACTGCTCATATCGCCAAGCAGCGTTCGGAAATCAGCTTTTGCGGTCGTACAACACAGCAGCATAATGCCGCTCATGCATACAGCATTGATTATCAGTCTTTTCATAGGAAGTCTCCTGTTCATGGTGATGACATAGTATAGCATAAAAAGCACAAAAAAGTACCAGTTTAATGTCGTGAAACGAGTATTTTTTTATGCGCTGTGGTCGTCGGAGCAACCGCTAGTCCGAAGTTTCACAGCGTTCGTTTTGCGTAAGCGTGCTTTGCAACCCCCTTTTTATGTCACATAGAGTGGATTTTTTTGCGTTTATGCCGGAAATTTGCGGCATTCGGTAAAAACTCACTGCGTTTGTTGCAAAAACGCAGTGAGTTTTGTGTAAAAAGTCAGTGAGTTTTTTTTAAAAGTCAGTGAGTTTTTACATAAAACGCAGTGAGTTTTTTGCAAAATTCCGAAAAAAAAATTTGACGATTCATAAAATTTTTAGTATCTTAAAACTGTATCTTTAGGCCTAAGATATGGGGTTCGTTTGGACTTCGAAAGACATCGCTAGCGGAGGTTATTATCGAGTACTTCACAATTATTTTATCTAGGAGGAATGCATTATGATGTATTCTGTAACAAAGAGGCAGAATCCTCTTAATCGCGAGGGTGATTCTAAGTATTATGCTACGGCGGCTTATGGCGAGGAAATCGACGTTAATGATTTGGCGAAAGAAATTTCCAAGTCCTGCACGCTGACATCGGCAGATATTGTGGCAGTTATCGAGAGTTTCTTGGATAAAATACCGCAGTATCTGAAAAATTCAAACCGCATCAGGCTGAATAAGTTTGGAATCTTCAAGCTCTCATTCAGTTCTGTTGGGCATGAAAGCGAAAAAGACGTGAGTTACAAAGATGTTAGGAAGACTCGCGTGCTTTTTATGCCGAGTGCCGAGCTTAAAAAAGAGTTGTCTGATGTGGGCTACACAAGGAAGTAAGCACAGCCTCTTGGCGTAGCGAAAAAAAATGTGCGCAATATCAGTCCAGAAAGACTTAAAACTTCAAAGTTATTTGAAATCAATCATATTGATTTGAGGTCTAGGCATCCATAAATGCGAGCCGCCCGTACAAAAAGAAAAAAATCCCATACATCAGGTTTCCTGCTTCGTATGGGATTTTTTTATGCCCAGTATCTGAGACTAAAACAAAAAATGCGAATCCATGCGGCGGAAATGTTCCTTAAATTTTCAATATTTTCAGAAATTTCAATTTATGAAAATATTGAAAACACGATTTTGTAGCGGAGCGAAAAATCGCGTTTGATAAACGAGTTTCGCTTTTGCCTTTTTTTGAGGCGGAACATTGTCAAGAAATTTTCATTGTGATATAATTTTTCGATGAAAAAAAATTCGCAGAGCAGAATACAGATTCTTTATCAAGACAAAAATCTCGCCGTGATTTTCAAGCCTGAAAATCTTTTGAGCGTTCCTTACGAAGGATGCCGCGCGAAAACTGCGCTCGACTTGCTCGAACAAATTATGCGGAAAAACGGAACTTATTCCGCGAAACACAAGCCGTTCGTCGTGCATCGCCTTGACCGCGACACTTCGGGCGTGATGATGTTCGCGCTGAATGAAAACTCAAAAAAAATAATTATGGACGACTGGCAGAAAATTGTTACGGCTCGAACTTATAGCGCCGTCGCCGAAAATCCGAAAAACGTCCGTGCCGCGTTGCCCGAATCCGGCACGATTTCAAGCGCGCTCGCTTACAATGCGTACAATGTGGCGTTCGTTCCAAAGGAAGGGGACAAATTTAAAACCGTGAGCGCGATTACGAATTACAAAATTGTTCGGCGCGGAAAATTTTTTACTTTATTTGAACTTGATTTGGAAACGGGAAGAAAAAATCAGATTCGCGCGCATTTGGCGAGCAAAGGCTATCCCATTGTCGGCGACAAAAATTATCGCGCCAAAACGAATCCTTTTGAAAGGCTCGCGTTGCATGCGCGTGTTTTGGAATTCGAGCATCCTTTTACAAAAGAAAAATTGCGCTTTGAAATCCCCGAGCCTGAAAATTGGCAAAAGCTTGTGGAGGGAAATTGAAGTTTGACTTAAAACTGGATTTGCACTCTTTTCATCCCAGCCTTTCCGCCGCCGCTTCCCACTCGGCGTTGAGGCTTTCCAGTTCCGAAACTAGCGCGGCGATTTTGCGTTGCACTTCTTTTGCCTTTTCGCCGTTGGAATAAATTTCAGGCAAAGCCAATTTTTCTTCGAGCAATTTTTTTTCGTTCTCTTTGGCGGCAATCTGCGCTTCCAATTTTTCCACTTGCCTTTCCATTTTGCGCCGCTCGGCCGCGAGTCGTTTTTCTTCTTCCCATTTTATCGCGCCTTGTGATTTTTGTTTTGCGCCTTCGTTCGCTGCCGGATTTGAAGCCGGAATTTTTCCAGATTTTTTTTCCGTGAAATTTGAATTTGTTCCAAAACTGAATTGCCCGACAGTTCCATTTTTTTCATCCTCAATTCTGCCCAAATAATATTCGTAGTCGCCGATGAAATTCCTGCAATGTCCCGGCGAAAGTTCAATCACGCGCGTCGCAAGATTTTGGATAAATCCGCGATCGTGGCTCACGAAAATTACCGTGCCGCCAAAATCCTTGAGCGCGTCGAGAAGCACGTCTTTCGAATTCATGTCCAAATGGTTCGTCGGCTCGTCGAGCACGAGCAAGTTCACGGGACGCAGCAACAATTTCAAAAGTGCGATTCGGCTTTTTTCGCCGCCGCTCAAAACGTCTAGGCTTTTAAAAACATCGTCGCCACGAAACAAAAACGCGCCGAGCATATCGCGCGCCTTTGGCACGAGTTCGAGCGGGCAAGAATCTTCGATGTATTGCAAGACAGTTTGTGCGCCGCCGATTGTTTCCGCGCTGTCCTGGCTGAAATATCCGATTTGCACGCCCGTTCCAAGCGTCATCGTTCCGGAAAAATTTTTGTCCTGTTCGGAAATGATTCTGAGCAGCGTGGATTTTCCCGCGCCGTTTTTTCCAACCGCCACGACTCGTTCGCCATTTTCAATTGTCAAATTCAAATCGCAAAGAACGTTCGTTTTTCCGTCATAAGATTTTGTGACTGAATCCATTTGCAAAACGAGACGGCCGGAATGTGGAGCCGCCGGAAATTTAAAATGAATTTTTTTGAGCGATTCAGGAATTTCAATGCGCACGATTTTGTCGAGTTGCTTTTGCCTTTCCTGCGCTTGCGCCGCCTTCGTCGCCTTGTACCTGAATCTGTCCACGAACGATTGCAAATGCTCGATTTCTTCCTGCTGTTTTTTGTATGCGGCAATCAAAGTTTGCAATTCAAGTTCGCGCACTTTTTCGTAATGCGAAAAATTTCCGGGATAACATTTCAGTTCGCCATTGAAAAGTTCGTATACTTCATTTATCGTAACGTCGAGAAAATATCTGTCGTGGCTCACAAGCAAAAACGCGCCCGAATAATTCTGCAAGAATTCCTCAAGCCAAGCGCGCGCCTCGATGTCAAGGTAATTCGTCGGCTCATCCAAAAGCAAAATGTCGGGCTGTTGCATCAAAGCTTTCGCAAGCGCGATTCGCATTTGCCAGCCGCCTGAAAAGGCGTCGGTCATTTTTTCAAAATCGTCGCGCGAAAAACCAAGTCCAAGCAAAACGCTTTCCGCCAAAGATTCGCGGCGATACCAGCCGGAATTTTCGAGCGTTTCCATCAGCGCGGAATGTTGCTCCAAAAGCGCGTTTTGCGCCGCCGAATTTTCGGACGGAATCTGCTTTAGTTTTTCGCCGATTTCTTCGATTTGATTTTGGATTTCGTAGCCATAACCGAACGCGAGGTCGGCTTCGGCTTTGAGCGTGCGGCCGTGATGCGTGAGACCAGACTGCGGAAGATACGCGATTCTCGCTCCGCTCTGCGCAGTTCGCGTTCCGGAATCAGGCTCCACAAGTCCCGCCATAATTTTTATCAGCGTGGATTTTCCCGCGCCGTTCGCGCCGGTGAGCGCGGCCTTAGTTCCGGTTTTCAGATTCACCGAAACTTCTTTGAGAATGTCGCGGTCGCCGAACGCAAGCGAAACTTTTGAAAATTGAATGAATGCCATTTTTAAATCGAAAGCCGCAGGGCCTTTCTCCTTTTTGCGATTTTAAAATTATCTTTCGAAAACCAAGACGGTCGGATTTTTTCCGCGCGAAGTCGCGACGTTGTTTTTTATGATTGCATCGCTCGCGTCTTCAAGTTCGAGAGAATTGTTTGAGTGCTTATAGAAAAAATTCACTTCGCCTTCCGCGCCTTCAAAATTGAACGTGAGCATTCCGTCGAATTTGTCGCGCAAATTTTTCGCAACCAAATATTTTATCGAAACGCTTCCGCTTTCTTGTGCATCCCTTGAAATTATGTTCGGAACGAGGGCGGAAAAATCGTTCCAAATGAACGACTTCAAATCCGTAAAAGTCAATGTGCCGAATTTTTTTGATGTGAAAAAATCGACATTATAAAGTCTTTGCATTTCATTTGAACGGCGTTCTTGTTCCGCCTTTATAAGGCGCGGAATGTTGTAGTCGCTGTCAATCGTTACGAACGTGTACGCTTCAGGCTTGTTTTCAGTTCCAGTATAATTCACGACGATTTTGTCAGCATTGTTCACAATCATTTGAAATGGCGTTCCAGTGAAGTCGTAGAATTTGTCGCTGATTTTTTTCACGCCGTCAAATTGTGCGCTGCGGATTCTGTCGTTGATTTTGATGGAAATCGTTCCGCTTTGCACGCCCGTGTCAAAAGCGGCTTCAGCCTTGATTGTCTGCAAGTCAATCATATTTTCGGCCAACATCTGCGTGTAACTTTCAGGATACCATTTAGCTTCGAGAACTTGATTTAAAATCGCGTCGCTTTCTTCCGCCTCGGATTCTGTAATTTCGCTCGAAATGATTTCCCCTCCCTTTCCTTTTGTAAAAAGCGCGAGGTTGTGCGAAAAGCACCATCCTTGCGTGCCGCCGTCAGTGAGGACGCAAAGCCAGTCGCCTTCAAGTTTTGAGCCGTCCGTCATGATTACA
The DNA here is from genome assembly GCA_964653395.1 of uncultured Treponema sp. Taxonomy (GTDB): domain Bacteria; phylum Spirochaetota; class Spirochaetia; order Treponematales; family Treponemataceae; genus Treponema_D. Next base: position 30,043 of record CAZZFL010000016.1, read on the forward strand.
TCTTGCCCGCGGCCTTTGTAAAGAATTTTCACTGTTTCATTTTTGTGCAGACGGTAGACTTGCTTGGAAGTGTTCACCGCTTCGGCGCGAACCGGAAGCCCGTCGATTTTTATGCGCGCGTATTGATGCTGAAATTCTTTGTAGCGTGGTGCCGCGGCTTGGGCTTTTTTCTTTGACTGCGGAGTCGTGAGTTGCCAAAGCGGAACTTCGTAATTTTCTTTTGTGTCGGGCAGCGAGATGATGTAAACATGGGAAATGTTCGATTTAAAATGAACTTTTACGATTTGGCCGTCCTGAATATTTTTTTCGGGAATGTCCCAAAGCAAAATCGAATAGCCGATTGAACGTCGGCAAGATTCCAGCGAAATTAGGCACAAAAAAATCGAGGCAGCAAAAAAAATTCGTCGTGTGAAATTCATAAAAATCATTCTCCATATTTTTGAATTTTTCGGCACAGCGCAAAAACTCAAAATAAAAATTCACGCGTCATTTCAACGCGGATTTTTCATAAAACTGTTTTTTCAAAAAAATCAGTTTGTTGCATTGCGACATTATATCAAATTCTGTTGAAATCTACAAGGTTTTATGATAGGATATTTTCATTATGAATGACGAAAAAATTCCTTTGCGAAGCGAGATTCCGCAGGGCGACAAGTGGGACTTGACCACGCTTTTTAAGAATGATTCGGATTGGGAGGACGCGCTCTTGCAAATCGGGCGGGACGCGGATTCCGTGGCGCGATTTCAGGGCAGGCTCGGCGAGAGCGCGGAAACTTTGCTTGCCGCGCTCAAGGCTTACGAGGCGCTTTGGAAAAACGTGGAGCTTGTGGACAACTACGCGAGCCTAATGCACAACGCCGACGAGGGCGACGAGCGCGCCACTGACATGGAAGGCCGCGCGAACATGGCGAGCACGGACGCTTCGGCGCGATTGAGCTTTTTTGATTCGGAGCTGACGGCGATTCCGCAGGAGAAAATTTCTGAATGGATCGAGCGCGACGATTTCCGCGACTACAAGATTTTCATCCAAAAATTGCTTCGCGCGCGCGAGCATATCTTGAGCGCGAAGGAAGAGCGCATTCTCGCGCTTCAAGGCGAATCCGCTTTGACCGCCTACAAGACTTTCAGCGTCATGGAAAATGTCGATCTGAACAATTTGTTCGGAAGCGTCGAAGTGGACGGAAAGAAATTGCCGCTCACGCAGACGACATGGACGGAGTTTTTGGAGAATCCCGACCGCGCCGTCCGCGAGAAAACCTACAAGCAGTTCTACGGCGTTTTCGAGCAGCATCAAAACACGCTCGCGAATTTGTATGCGGGCAGCGTGAATCAGGACGTTTTCGAATCGCGCGCTCGCGGCTACAAGTCGAGCTTGGACGCGGCTTTATTCGCGAACAAGGTTTCGGAAAATGTCTATCGGAATTTGATTGAGACGGTCCACAAAAATTTTCCCGCGCTTCACAAATATTATTCGATCCGAAAGCGGGTTTTGGGCGTGGAGGAGCTGCGGCATTACGACGTTTACGTTCCGCTCGTGAAGGACGTTCAGACGAAAACTTCTTACGACGAGGCTGTGGAAATCTGCCGCGCCGCGCTCGCGCCGCTTGGAAGCGAATACACGGACACGCTTTGCGCCGGGCTGAAAGGCGGCTGGGTGGATCGCTACGAGAACCGCGGCAAACGGAGCGGCGCGTTTTCTTCGGGCGCGTACACGGGCTATCCGTACATTTTGCTGAATTACAAGGACTCGATCATCCGCGACGTTTTTACGATTGCGCACGAAGGCGGACATTCGATGCATTCTTATTACAGCGCGAAGTCGAATCCGTTCATGCAATACAACTACACGATTTTCGAGGCGGAGGTCGCGTCCACGTTCAACGAGGAATTGGTTTTCCGCCACTTGCTGAAAAACGCGGAAGACTCCGCGATGAAGAATTACCTTTTGGCGATGCGCGCCTCCGACATTTTGGCGACGCTTCACCGCCAGACGATGTTCGCGGAATACGAGCTAAAATGCCACGAGCTTGTCGAGGGCGGCACTCCGCTTTCCGCGCCGCTTTTGCGGAAGACTTACCGCGATTTGCTCGAACAGTATTTCGGCCCTGAAATGCATTTTGAGGATGCGAGCGACATGGAAGGCTTGCGCATTCCGCATTTTTATTCGGCGTTCTATGTCTACAAATACGCCACGGGAATCAGCGCGGCTTTGGCCTTGGCGGAACGGGTTTGCTCCGGCGGAAAGTCCGAGCGCGACGATTATTTTGCGTTCTTGAAATCGGGCGGCTCGCGCTATCCGATTGAGTCGCTCAAGGTGGCGGGTGTGGACATGGAAAGCCCCGCGCCGATTCAGGCCGCGCTGGACAAATTCTCGCAAATCGTCGATGAACTGGAAAGGCAGCTCTAGCGGAAAAGGCAAGGCGAAGCCTCGCGGCGCGATGCGGCACGAAAATTTTCGCTGCCGCTGAAGCCGGCGAGGCGCAAACCTTCGATTTGCTTTGCGGGTTTTGCAAAGCAAAACTCGCAAAGACGAACATTTTAATTATTTCAAAAAAACAGCATCAAGGAAAAGCCGCCGCAAAAGCGGCTTTTTTTATTTTATCCTTTGATTGCTTTTTTGAAAATTGCAAGTCCTTCCTCGACTTCTTCGTCGCTGATTGTGAGCGGTGGCAAAAATCGCACGACATCCGCGCCGGCAGTGCAAACGCAAAGTCCGTTCTTGA
>CAZZFL010000017.1:0-30633 GCA_964653395.1 uncultured Treponema sp.
AAAGCGGCGCGGACGGAGAGGCGACAAGTTCCAGCGCGAACAATTCGCATTGCTAAAGCGCGACAATTTTAACTTCGAGTTTTCTGCGAAAACTCGCTTTTCATGTCGTGCTTTCTAAGTTTCGTTGCAAATTCGCATTGCTAGGGCGCGCTCGGATTCGCGGCGAAAATCACAACGCCGACATTCCGTCCTCGTCGCTCCAAATTTCGCCGTCGGAAAAAATTATTTCCGAAGCGAAAAGCGTCTCCACGAAAAATTCTTCGATTCCCGCGTCAAATTCAAATTCTCCAAAAGGAATGAAAATCCGCTCTGAATCGCCGGAATGAAATTCCGCGTCAAACTCGAATTCCTTTTCCAGCGAATCGTCCGAAAAACCGTCGTCGTAATCGCCGCCTTCTTGGACTCGCGCGAAAAATTTCACGCGAGCGATCGTCCTTTCGCCCAAATTCGAAAACGTGAATTCAATTCCCGGCTCGTCGCGCTCCACAAACTGCGAATCGAAAATCGCGTAAGGCGCGGCCAAGCCCGAAAGTTTTTTTTCGAATGAAGCGCACGAAAAAATCGCGCAAGCGCAAAGTGCGCAAAGCATCGCGGCGACGCGCTCGCAAAAAGCGAACGATGAATCAGTCCCATTCATTTTTGGACCCCCATCTTTCAAATGCCGCTTGCCGCGCAAAAAGCGCGTTCATCCGACCGTATGAAAAAAAATCGCGCTTCGTCAGAAAACGCTTTCTTCCGCCAGCAGGCTCCGCGGCAAAAAGCGAACCTTTTTTCATTCGAACGCGGCGCGAAGCCGAATTCCGTCCGCAATCGAAAGCCTCATCCTCGGGCAAAATTTCGCCAGCCAATTTTTCCATAGCACAATTCCCCTGTAAAAACGCAATCGCAGAATCATTTTAGCGGTTGCGATTTTGGCGTGCGCGTCAAACAATTTGTTGCGATGCGCACAAAGCAAAACGAGCAAGCCCGCGCAAACGGCGAACCTGCAAAACCGAAAACATCGCGCCGTCCGTGCGACGCTTTTTTCTCCTTGAGAATCCCGAATATAACATAGGATTTTTTGCTGATTTTTTCTCGCCTTTTGGAATTTTTTTTCGACTTTATAAATGAAACCAAAGCAATTTTTTTGATTTTGCTTCAAGAAATCAACGGCGATGAAATTTCCTCGGATTTAATTCTGCGAAATCAGAATCAAATAAAATGTAAAAGTGCGCCCGCTTTTTTGCACACCGAATACATCATTCGGCAATGCACTTGAACAAAAAAGTTTTTCGTGATAAAATTGTTTTCTGAAATTCCACGCAAAAGGGGTCGGCGATGATAACCTACTGGCAGCAAATTGGCGGAAAATTCGTCAGCATGGAAAAGGAAAGCCTTGACACCAATGCGCGCACTTGGGTGGACGCGCGCAACGTTACGCGCGAGGACATCAATGTCCTTGAAAAGGAATTCCGCATCGAACAGGAACACATAATCGACATTCTCGACCCGGACGAGCTTTCGCGAATCGAGGACGCGGACGGCTACATCCTCACGATCATCCGCCTGCCGATTTTTTCGCCTTCCGCCGAAGTCTCGTATTTTTCGATTCCGCTCGGCGTGATTTTGCAAAAGAATTTCATCATAACGATTTGCTGGACTGACTGCGAAGTGCTCAAGGATTTTTCGGCGAACCGCGTGAAAAATATCAACCTTTCGGATTTTCCCTCGTTTTTGATACGAATCTTGAGCCGCGCGGACATCACGTATTTGCGCTATTTGAAAGAAATAAACCGACGCGCACTGGGAATTCAGGACGAGCTTCAATATTCCGTGGAAAACAAGGAAATCCTGCAACTTTTGAATTTGGAAAAATCGACGGTTTTCTTCACGACTTCAATCAAGTCAAACCAGCTTTTGCTCGAAAAGCTCAGAAAGACAAGGCTTCTCAAATTCGACGAGGACGACATCGACTGGCTGGACGACGTGGAAATCGACAACCGCCAGGCCTTGGAAATGGCGGACACTTACAGCAAGACTTTTTCGCGAATGAGCGAATCGTTCGGCTCGATCATCTCGAACAACATGAACGGCGTGATGAAAACTCTCACCGTGTTCACCGTGGTGGTAAGCGTGCCCTCATTCATAACGAGCTTTTTCGGAATGAACGTGGAACTTCCGTTCACAGAATACGGAATGATAGGCTGCGCGATAATTTCCGCGATGTGCGTGGCGGCGGCGGCGGCCATCTGGCTTTTGGTGAACAGAAAAAAGCCGCGCGGAAACGACCGCGAAAGAAAGAAGAAAAACCGCGCGAAACGTTCTGAAGTGCGGCGGCTGAAAAAAGTCATCGAAGCGCAGGAATTGAATTTGGAGAAAATAAAATGAAAAAAATCTTGTTCGTGGCGGCGGCATTTTTTTTCGCCCAAAATGTTTTTTGCGAAACGAAACAATTTTCCGACCTCGACTTGGTCAGGCTCGGCCCCGCCCAATCCGACGCGGAATTCGACACTTTCATAATCGGGGAAAACGCGCAGTCATACACGGCGCGAAGATTCGTCGCACCATTCTATATGAACGCCTACGAAACGACATACAATTTATGGTACGTCGTCCGCGTCTACGCCGAGCAAAACGGCTATGTGTTCGCGAATCCCGGACAGGAAGGCTCAAACGGAAAGCGCGGCTCTTCCCCCGCCTCGTATTCGAAATCGATGTCAGCGTTCGAGCCGGTCACGATGATAAGCTGGTACGATGCCGTCGTATGGTGCAACGCCTTGAGCGAAATGCGGCAGAGAACGCCGTGCTACACTTACAAGGGAAAGCCGATCCGAAATTCCACGGACACCGCGGCTCTCGACAAATGCGAATGCGACTGGAACGCGGACGGTTTCCGCCTGCCAAGCGAATCGGAATGGGAATATGCGGCACGAGTTTTGAAAAGCACGAAGCCGCCGTTCTTCCAAAGCGACGCGCTCGCATCAGGCCAGTTTGACGACGAAATCAAAGAAGAGGAAGTGGCGTGGTTCGACGCGAATTCATCTTCCACGAAAACAGTGGGAACGGCCGGCACGATTTGGGAAAGCGACGCTCCGCCCGCGCCCGGCAGCGGCAAGGCGAACGCCGCAGGAATTTTCGACATGAGCGGAAATGTGATGGAATTCTGCTGGGACTGGTTCGCGGACTACACGGAAACGGAAGTCGGCGAGCGCGCGACAGGTCCTGCGCTCGGCAACACGCGGGCATGCCGAGGCGGCTCGTGGTCGCCATACACCGGCTTCATCTACGCAGGCGACCGCTATTCCTACGACCCAAACGAAGCGTACAATTTTTTGGGATTCAGGATTTGCAGTTCATCAGGCAAATAAATTTTTCAATTCCGCGTTCGAGACTTTCCATTCCTCGCCGGACTTTTCGACTTCCAAAATCGCGTAGAAACCTTCGGCGAGCGGACCTGGATTTATGACCACGGTTTCGCCGATTTTGTCGATGGCGCGTCCTTCGTGAATGTGCCCGCAAACAAGCGCGAGCGGCTTTGTCGCCATGACGAAATCAGAAAGCAACGCAGAGCCGACATGGACGTTCGGCGCGCATTCGTCGCAAAGAGTTTCATTGGGCGGATTGTGCGAAACCAAAATCAAATTGCTCCACTGCCCTTGCGCGTCCAGCGCGGAATTTTTCACCACGTCGAAATCGGAAAGCAAGTCTTCTTCCGTGCGCTCGTTCGGAGTCGTGCCCGTAAATTTCGAGCCGCCGCCGCTTCCCGAAAACGCAAGCCCTTCGAAATAGACGATGCCGCGCTCGCAGCACATGTCCTGCTTTTCGAGAGTCTCGAGCAAATCCACGCCGTCGCAATTTCCGAGAACCGAAAAAATATTTTCGTGCATTTCGCGAAGTTTTTTTACGGCAGGAAGCGAAGTGTCGTCCTTCCCGAATTCCGTAAAATCGCCCGCAAAAACCACGGCATCGGCGGACTCGAATTCCGCGCGAAGCTTTTTCAGATTTTCAATTTTTCCGTGCAAGTCGGAAATCAAAAGCAATCTCATTTTTCCTCCTAAAAAAATTTAAGAGCACAATTTTAATTTTGCTCTTAAATTTTTTGACGTGCGCATATGCGCACAGTAAAAAGCGAGTTTGCTTCGCAAACTCGTCAATGAAAATTGACGCGCCATTTGTGCGACAATTTTCATTTTTCCTCCTAAAAATAAAATTGAAAAATATCAATTTTGCAATTTTATTTTTTCTTGCGTTTGCAATGAAATGAAAACGCACAATTTTAATATTCAAGTTCGCGCTTTCGCGCGAAGATTTCATTGTCATGGAAATTTTCACAAAACATCAAGCGGCACGCTTTTTAATTTTATCAAATCTCCAAAATATATGTTTCGTTTTCCGATTCCACTCTCCAGACAAATTTTTTGTCCTCGGCAGGATCTATTTTCCAGCAGCGCACATCGACGAAGTTTTCTCCGCTGTAGACGCGCTCGCTGTCAAAGTTTACTGTTTCGCGCCCGTCAATATGCGCAATCTTGCATTCCGGCAACGAAACGGAATCCAAAGTAACGAGATACATTTCTCCGGAGCAAAAATTTTTGCATGCCGAATACGGCTCGCGAAAAAATTTCCGCTCGCTCAGGCAAATCGTTCCGAAATATTCGACGAATTTCGTTTCCGCGCAGCGTTCCCGAATGACATTTCGTTCCTCGAACAAGATTGACGAAATTGAGAAAATGATTTCAAATCGCATTTCTTCTTCGGGTGAAATTTCCGTCACAAGCAAAATGTCAGGCATTTTGTCGTGCAGGCTTTCTCCAAAAGCAAAATAATTTCGCGTCGCAAAAACTAGCGCGGCGAGGACAAGAAATTTTTTGAGCGGATTTCGCATTTTCATTTTAAATTAAATTCGCGTCCATTTCAGCGGCGATTTTCGCTTTCCTCAAAAATCCAATTTTTCAATGGCGCGTTTCAAAGCCGCCATTTGATTTTCCGTTCCGACCGTGATTCGAAGAAATTCCTCGATTCCTTCGGTGTCGAACCTTCGCACCAAAATTCCTTCTTTTTTGAGCGCCTCGTACATCGCCTTTCCGGAGCGACCTTCTTTTTTCGTGAACAAAAAATTCGTGCTCGAAGGCAGGACGAAAAATCCGCGCGCGCGCAAGAATTCCGAAAAATCTTCGCGAGCCGCCACGATTTTTTTCGCGCATTCGGCATAATACGAAACGTTCTCGCAAATCGCGCTTCCAAAAGATTGCGCGAAAGCGTCGATTGGAAAATGGTTCACGGAATTTTTCACGGTGAGGACGGCGTTCACGAGTTTCGGATTCGCCACCAAATATCCGAGGCGCATTCCGGCCGCGCAAAGGCTTTTGCTGAAAGTTCGCACGATGGCGAGATTTTCAAATTCGCGCAAAAGAGAAAGGCACGACTCGCCTCCAAAATCCACATAGGCTTCGTCCACCACGAACGCCCTGTCGCGAGGACATTCTTCGAGCATCCGCCGAATTTGCTCGCGCGAAAGGCAAAGCGAAGTGGGCGCGTTCGGATTCGCGAGGATCGTGGGCGCGTGGAATTTTTTCGCGCGGGAAATCATTTCGTCCACGTCAATCTGCCAGTTTTCCAAAAGCGGAACTTTTTCCATTTCAATCGAATGGAATCCGCAGTAAACTGGATAAAAGCTGTATGAAAATTCAGGCGAAATCAGTTTTTCCGCGGAATCGAAAAACGCGTAAAAAAGGAACGAAAGAACTTCGTCGCTTCCGTTTCCGGCGTAAATCATTTCGCTCGTGATTTCAAATTCCAATTCGTCGCTTTCGCAAGGCGAAATTTTTTCGCCAGAAATTCGGGCGCGGGAAAGCACGCCGCCCGTGGCATTGAGCATCGCGGCGATTTTTTTTCGCAGGACAAGCGAATCGGGATCGGAATAAAGCGCGAGGCTTTGCGGCGACGACTTCATCCATGCGAGCACGCTTTCAATGGCGGCAGCGCTCGGCGGATACGGATTTTCGTTTGCGTTCAACTTTATGTATTCCCTGTCGCGCGGCTGTTCGCCGGGCACATAGGGATGAAGTTTTTCCATTCTAGACGAAAGCATTTTTTTCTCCCAATATCAATTTTAATTTCGAATGAGTCGGCGGAGAATTTCCTACCGCCGGACCAGCATCTGATCACAAGGTTTCACCTTGCTTACGAGTTTTTTGGCATGTCAAAAAACTCGCGAGGAGAAGCACTTGTGAAGGGCTTTAAAAAAAATTTATGGATCACATTTTCATTCTATCAAAAAAACGCGTCCTTTGCAAGATAATGCTTGATTATTTGCGCGTTTCGTGCTATAATAAAAAAATGGCTGCCACAAGTGATATTGGAGTCTTGCTTCGGTTTTACGCCGGAAAGCAGAATTCGCCCTTTGTTTCATATCAAGATTTTGCCGACTATCTCAAGCGTTACGCCCAGCACAACCTCGAAGAAACGCCAGATTTGGCGGTATATTTGGGCAATCCGATTCCGCAGATGGAAAAGGCGTTGGAACAGCTCGTGAATTTGCGGCAAGCGGCGATTTTGGATTCGAACAGTTCCAAAAAGGAAATTTTCGTTACCGGATATTTCAACTCGCTCTTCGGAAAGCGTTACGCCGACCTTCAAAAGAATCCGAAGAACACCTTTCCAACGGTTCAGGATTTGCCGAAACGCATGCCGGAAAACTTGCTCGTCAAGGCCGAATACAGCGATTTGATTTTCGAGCTGCTCAAAAAACAGGACGGCGGGGACAGGAATCTCTATGCGATCGTCGTTCCTATGGATCTTCCGTCGGTGGTATTTCCGGGCGACACACCAATTTCGCTTTTGGTGAACGTCAGTTTCCAAAAAATACACATAATGCTTTCCAAAGCCGAATCGCACGACTATTATCTGAAAAAACTTTCGATTTCAAATCCGGGAAAGGAAATTTCCGTAAAGAATTTTTTCAACCAGTTCATAAAAAATCCCGAAGAGACGATGCAATCGCTGAGAACATCGAGCGACTGCTATTACTTTTGGGGACAGCTTTGCCATTTCATAAAGAAAGACTATGAAAAAGTCAAGGACTTCACGCAGGAAGACGTGAGCATTCTTCAGGCCGTGGCCATCGCGGAAATCGTAGCGACATTCTACAAAAACGAATCCGCGAAGACAATGCAGCAGGAGCTTGCGCTCAAGTCGGTGCAAAGCCAAATGAAAAAGCCGCCGTTCTATTTTACGATGGACGCGATTCTGAAATTCACGGACGCGAAAGGCGTTCCGCTCCAAGGTCAATATTCGGACGATGCGTTGAAGCAGTTTTTGGAAAAGGAAACCACGGACGCGCTCAAAAACAAGCTTCCAAACTTGCTGGTGTTCAAGACGGCGAGCGGCAGCCGCTACTTCATCTACAAGGAAAAAGTCTTTCCTTTGGTGCTCCGAATGTGCGACGAGCTTCACGACTCGGTTCACGACACGCTCAAACAAGAATGGTACGACACACTAAAGGAATACAAGACGCTTCCCGAAATGAACGACGAAAAGGCGTTCAACGCGCGTCTGGAAAAAGAAGTCGAAAAAAATTCTCCGATACTTTATTCGCTTTTGAACGCCACTTTCCTCAGCGTGCTTAACATGGAAATGACGAGCACGTCGCAAAAAGAAAATTCGCAGGCTCACCTTTTCTACGGCGACGATCTTCTTCCCTACGCCACGCTTCTCATGCTCAGCCGCCAGACAATTCTCTACGACGCGAAAATCTTGCTGCCGTTCTGGTACACGATTCCATTTTTCACGTGGCTTGCAAAATTGTTCGGCAAAAAAAAGAATGTGGAAAAGAAGTCGAAAAACGACGCCTCGGACGAATCCGAAACACAGGAAGAGTCATCTTCCAAGTCAAAGTCCAAAAAAGCCGCGATGATTTCTGCGGCCGCGAAACTAGAACAAAGCCTCATTCCCGAAGGCTCCACCATCGAGCGCGAGCTGAACCTATATCGGAAGCAATGGAACATAATGATAACAAAGGAAGCCTCGCTCAACCTCACGAACGACGTGAATTCGCTCATACGCGACTACACAAGAAAAATTCTGCGTTCCATCAATTCGAAAAGTTTCACGATTGACAGAATTCAAAATCTCGCCGAAACGTTCTGCAAGTCTCCGAACATGCAGCAAATTCACGACCAAAGTTCGCTTTATATGTATGTTCAGCTCTACATGATTTACCTCGTGAAAAACATGTAAGCGGAAAATTCGGCTTCAAAAATTCAAATCGACTTTCGCCAAAACTTGTCCAACGAACGCAATTCTTTGCTTTGGCGAAAATTGAGTCATGCGCACTTTCGCATTCTCCGCGAAACCGAAGAATTTTCCGCCGAACATCGCGATTTTTTTTCTGAAAAAAATTTAAAAAATTTTCATCTTCACGCGGAATTCGTTCGAAAAATTCCTACGTTATAAGTGCGGACTTTTCCCGCCAAATCATGCGCTTGAAATTTCGACAATCAGCGCGGAACGGTCCGCAGATTTTCAACTCGAGTTTTCTCGCGAGAACTCGTTCATCAATTTATTGTGCGAATTCATTTAATTGAACGCGCACGCAAAAAAAGTCGGCCGCGATTTTGACATGGCAAAGAAATTTCCAGCCAAATTCGCCCTTGACTTTTTACAGGAGTTTTTATGAACAACATCAACTGTCTCATCGTCGAAGGAAATGTCGTCCGTCAGCCGGAATTCAGGACCACGCCGCATGGCTATCCAATCTGCAAGATTCCAATCGCGGTGAACCATTTTTACAAAAAGGCCGGCGGCAGCGAATACGAAAAGGAAGTGTCGTTTTTTGAAGTCGAGACTTTCGGAAAGCTGGCGGAAATCTGCGCGAAATACAGTCAAAAAGGCCGCGGAATGAGCGTGGTCGGGCGAATCAAGCAAAACCGCTGGAAAACCGAGGAAGGCAAGAACGCAAGCCGCGTCACCATCATCGCGGAAAAAGTCGAATTCAGGCAGCGATTCGCAAAAGGTGAATCGAGCGAAAAGGACGCCAAAACCGCCGAAAGCGAGAGCGCGGCAGAAGAAGCCATGGCCAGCGCGATGGCACAGCAGTCGCTCGAAGAGCCGAGCGAGGACTTGGCGTTCTAGGATTTCCACATTGCGCGGCTATTTTCGGCGGGAAGGCTTTTTGCCTGGCGCGCTTTTAGTTTTCTCGCCGAATTTCGCCTTGTATTCTTCCGGGGAAATGCTGTAGAAGCCTTCTTTCCAGTTGAAAAGCGAAACGCCTTCGAGCGGAATTTTCTTCAAATACGACTGCATGACTTGGCGGAATTCTGCTTTTTTGAGGCGCGTCTTCGAAAAGTCCAGCAAGAATCTTTTGAAGCCTTCGCTTTCGAGCGTTTCGGTCTTGTCGGCAATCGAAAAAGGAATTTCCGGCATGACAAACGAGCCGTCGTCCGTGGAATTCACCTTGAAATTCATCTCAGATTTGTCAGAAAAATATGTGAAATCGTAGCGTTCGGGCAAACGGAAACGCAGGCGGAAAAGCGCGGGATATGCGAAAACCGGAATCAAAACGCGCGCGCGGACGTTTTCTTCGAACGTCGCCTCAAGATTCTTTCGTGAATTTTCATAAGGCGAAACGAACGCGGAAATGCCGCGATTTTCAAGCCACGAAACCGCCCACCGATTGAACGTGTAGAGGTACGGGCCTGCTATGTAGACGAGGCCTTTTTTTCGAAGCATCGAAACGTGCGCCAAATTGTTCGCGATGAAAGTCTTGTATCCCATGGCGGCAAGCTCGTCGATCCGTGCGGAAAGACTTTCTTCGATTCCCTGCGGACAAAATGGGTCGAGCGAAAAAATCACCTGCGCCTTCGAAAAAGGCAGGACGGTCTTTTTTTCGAGCAAGTCGCCGAGCGTTTCGGAATTTACCTCGATGATGATGCGAACGGGATGCGCGGATTGCGCAAGGAAAACGTCCTCGATGGAAGAAACTTGAATGTAAAGTCCTTCTGGGAAAAATTCAAGTTCGTTCTTTTGCACGGGCGTCAAATCCATTATCGGAAGCGACTCGTCGCGCGGCTGCTTGTTGAAGCCTTTGAGTTCGTTCGGCAGGACGCGCTTGTATCTTTTCGTGCCGGCTTTCGTCTGCAAAAGGTACACTTCGTCGTACTGGCTTATTCCGCCCGGAACGTCAATCCATCGCCTGCCCTCGCGGTCGGTTTCCACGTGGCGCACTTTGTGGCTCACGCGCCCCGAATCGTCGTTTTTGTGAATGCGAATCGAATCGCCGGGATCGGCATCGTAAGCGCCGCCGCGCACAAGCGCGAGGCTCACCGAGCGTTGGTTTTCCTGCGCGTTCGGCGAAAGCGACTCCTTGAGCGAAATTTTAATTTCCTTGGGAAGCGGCTTCACAGCGGCGATTTTTCCCAAATAAATTCCCGTTCCCCCCGCCTGGTCGGGATTCAGAATTTCTCCGCCCGCATTTTTCACGCCGTCTTCCACGCTTTTAAATCCGTACCAATACGAAGTTTTCGCGCGCGCGAAATCCGTGGAAAGCATTCTCTTGGCGGCGGCCACGGCTTCCTTCCTGTTTTCTTGATAATGGTCGATGACATAGCGATAAGCGGAGACGACGCTTCCCACATACTCCGCGCTTTTCATCCGCCCTTCGATTTTGAACGAATCCACGCCGGCTTCAATGAGTTCGGGGATTCGCTCGACGAGCTGCAAGTCGCACGGAGAAAAATAGTAGCCGCCCCGCTCGCCCGAAGAATCCTGCGCCGTGTAAAATCTCCGGCAAGCCTGAGTGCACATTCCGCGATTCGCGGACTTTCCGCCCAAAAAACTTGAAAAAAGGCAAAGCCCCGATTCGCTCACGCAAAGCGCGCCGTGCACGAACACTTCGAGCGAACATTTTGTCTTGGATTTTATATCCCTGATTTCTTCGATTCCGAGTTCGCGCGCAAGGACGACCCGCTTGAATCCTTCCTTTCCCAAAAGGTTCACGGCGGACGCGCTTTCGGCGTTCATCTGCGTCGAAGCGTGTAACGCGAGATTCGGAAAAAACTCGCGGCACATCCTGATGATGCCGTAATCCTGCACGATGAGCGCATCAGGTCCCACGCGCTCGAGGTACGCCAAAAACCTGTAGAGCCGCTCGCTTTCGCGTTCCGTGCAGACGGTGTTCACGGCGACATAGATTTTCTTTCCCATTCGGTGCAAGGCGTAGAGCGCCGCCTCGAATTCGCGGAAAGCAAAATTCGACGAGCGAAGCCGCGCGTTGAAACTTTTCAAGCCCAAATAAACCGCGTCCGCGCCTTCGCCAATCGCCGCGTCCAAAGATTCCAAATTTCCTGCCGGAGCGAGTAGTTCTGCCATAGGGCGGTATTATACCATATTTTAAAGAAAAATGCTAGCACTTCCAACGGCTTTTGAAAAATATATCTTCTTAAAGAATTTTCTCAAGAATGCCAGAAACTCGCTTTTTCAAAATTCAAATCCGTAGACAGTAACGGCCTTGTAGGTTTCGCCGGGATTCAAGATGCACGACGGAAATTCGGCCTTGTTCGGCGTATCTGGAAAGCATTGCGTTTCAAGGCAGACGGCCTCGTGATTTTTGTAGACGCGAGCATTCTTTCCGATGATTCCGTCGATTGAGTTTGCTGTGTAGACTTGGATTCCTTCCAAATTCGTTTCGACCGTCATCTTGCGCCCGCTTTTCATGTCGCGGATAATCGCCGCCACCACAAGCGGTTTCGCCTTTAAAGGAACGGCGGATTTTTCCTTGCCGTAAGCGGGAGTAACAAAGCAGTGATCGTAGCCCGAGCCAGTTTTGGCGATGTCGCGACCGAGCGGCTTTTCTTTGGTGAAGTCGAACGCCGTGCCTGAAACAGGAATGATTTTTCCAGTCGGAATCAAATTCTTGTCCACTTCAAGATAGCCCTCGCAGTCAGATTGCATCGTATGCTCAAGGACAGTGCCTCCGCCCGAAAGGTTGAAATATGCGTGATTCGTGAAATTCACAGGAGTGGGCTTGTCGGTGGTGGCAGTATATTTCAGCGTAAGGCGATTGTCTTTTCCGAGCGTATACGAAACGCACACATCGAGATTGCCGGGAAAGCCCTGCTCGCCGTCCGCGCTGCGCCTCGTGAATTTTACGCCGCAACCTTCCTTTCCTTCAACAGGCGTTGATTTCCAAACAAAATGGTCGAGGCGAGTGAATCCGCCGTGAAGCGTATTCGCTTTGTTGTCGTTTTTGTCGAGCGAATACACATCCTTTCCGATGGAAAATTTCGCGCCGCCGATTCGGTTGGCAAACCTTCCCACAATCGAGCCAAAGCAGCTCGAAGATGCAACATAAGCGTCAAGCGTGGAATGTCCCAAAAGGATGTCGGTTTTGCCGCCGCCGATTTTGTTCGGCAGGAAAATTCCCGTGAGCGTGCATCCATAGTCCATCGCGCAAAACGACATTTTTCCGTTTGAAACCGTGTAGAGAGAAACTTTTTGCCCGTCGCAAAGAGTTCCAAGAGTTTGTTTTTTTACCATAATTTTCTCCTATAAAAAATTTGCGAAATTCTCATGACGAAATCCGTCGTGCTTTTACGCAAGCATTGCAAGCACAAGATCCACTTCCGTAATGGAACGGCCTGTTTCCGCCGCGATTTCCTCGACATTTTTTCCAAGCGCGTTCAAATCACGAACCATGCTCAAGAAGTCTTTTTTGGGAACAATTTGGTTTTCGCTGAAAACAATTTCAGGCTTTATCAGAGGAATCTTCCCATAGGAATCGCCATCGCTTGTTACAGTAACGCTTTGCCCCGCGTCCTCGAAAAGTGATTTCTGCGCATTTTCCTTGAAAAGCCCTGTGAGCGCGTAGGCCGCATCCGCGCCCGGAACAGGCGCTTCTTTAAGCGGCGCACTTTTTCTGTATTTTTCCACAGCGGCTTTAGCGGCAGGCTTTTTCTTGGAACGAGATTTCTCCGAAATGTCAGCGTTTCGCCCGGAAATCTGGCTTTGAAGAAACGCGCCCTCTTCAAAAATGGCGCGCTCGTTTTTGAGCGTGGCAAGTCTGCGCTCGGCAATGGCAATCTTGCGTTCCGCCTCCGCGCTCGCTTCCTTGAGCGCACGAATTTTTTCTTCGACAAGATTAACGGATGAAACCGTCTTGCGCTGAAGGTCGGCCAAAAGTTTTTCCATTCCCGCGCGAAATTCCAACATGATTTTTTCTGTAGTGAAGAGCTTTTTGAATTTTACAAGGAACACCGCCCATAAAAGCAGGTTCAACAAAATCAAAGCCGCCACTGCCTGCATCTTCACCCCACAAGATTAACGCGCTGCCCCAAAAGCGGGTCGCGGATTTCGTATTCCTTTTTTTCGGATTCTTCCGTTTCCTTCCGTCCACCTTTTTTGTCTTGCGCTTCGGCGTTCTGCGAATTTCCGCTTCCGTCTTTTTTTATTTTTCCAGTCTCGGACTGATTTTCTGCGGCGCGCTGTACGGACTGCGACTGCCTCAAATTTTGATTTACGATTTCCTGCTGTTGAATTTGCTGGGAAAGAGCCGCACCCTGCGTCTCGCTAGAAACGCGCTGGGCGACATTCGCAATCTGAGAATACATCGTCTGCAAGTCAATAGGCTGCACCGCCATTTCAACTCCTAGAACATTGAATAGCCTTCCGGCGCTTCGACTCCTTCCATGTCCGGCTTTTCATATTTTCCGGTACGGACAAATCCGCCTTCCATAAAGAACACGAGGCTTTTCATATCATTGCGGACTTCCTGCAAAGTGTCGCGAATGTAAATCTTGCATCCGGAATAGACTGTGCCTTCAACCTTGACTTTTCCAACTTGCTTCATCTCGCGCAGCTTGTCCTGAATCTGCGCCATCTCGTCGTTTAACTTTTCAGATTCCAACGTGATTTCTTCTTTGCGAGAACGGTTGTCGTTGAGACTTTGCTCCTTGTCCGGCGGAAGAACGCGTCGCTGCTTCTTTATGTTTTCGAGGGAAGTTATATTGTTTTCAACATCCTCAAGTTCCTTGACTATCACGGTCTGCCTGTTCTGAATTTCTTCCAGCCTGTGCTTAAGACGCGGATCGAATCCCACTTCGAGAATCGTTTCAGTTCCGCCGCCCGGCGAGCCGATGTTTTTCGCGGCGATTTCTTCCGTGGCGAAAAGATGTCCGCCCGTAATTTGGGCTTTTTTTCCGTTGAGAATGATGCGTTTCATCGCGCTTATCTCGCTGTTCATTATGCTGTCCGAAACAATGCAAAATTCTTCCACTTCCACTTTCGCGCTTTGAATGAATTTCGCCCAAACAGACTTTCCGCTCTGAACCACACCTTCGTCGTGCCCGAAAATGCCGCGTGCCACAACGATGTCGCCATGCTCGCTTTTGATGACGCTTTTTCCGACCGTGCCGCCGATTTCTATGTTTCCCGTAGCCTTCAGTTCGTAACCATCGTCCACATTGCCTTTTACAATGACGCTTCCCAAGAAGTCGATGTTGCCGGTCTTGATTCCGATTGAATCCAACTCAAGCACAGGATCGACATTTATCCTGCCGTCATCGAACATAACGCGGCCTGCCACAGATGCAATGACCGTAACTCCGTCCTTGTCAAGTTCCGTATTGCGCCCGAGCGGAATTTTTATGTCCTTGCCGTTCTTCGCTTCCATATAGCGGCCACTCAAAGTTTTTCCCGCCTTGCCGCGCTCGGGAGCAATTTTCTGCGCAAGCGGCTGCCCTTGAATGACATTTTGAATTTGGTTGAGTTCCTTGAAATTCACATTG
The DNA here is from genome assembly GCA_964653395.1 of uncultured Treponema sp. Lineage (GTDB taxonomy): Bacteria > Spirochaetota > Spirochaetia > Treponematales > Treponemataceae > Treponema_D. Next base: position 14,760 of record CAZZFL010000017.1, read on the forward strand.
CCGGACTCGGTTTCTTTGGCGCGAAGTTTTGTAGAATCCGTTTCAAAATTGTATTTGATATATGCGTCCGCTCCGTCATGCGGCATCACAGCATGAGCCACTTCGCACGGCGTGCCATAGACAGGATTGTCCACAAACTCAGAAATCTTATCTTCCTCGATTCCAACCAAAACTCCCTGCGTGGCGAGCGCATTGGTTATCATTTCCGCAGTAACTTCCGAACCGCTCATCGCGGGCGCAGTGGCAGTAACCGTGGCAACAAGGTCGTCTTTGGAAACATCGATTATGATGGAAGCGTCGCCCGCCTTGACATGCTTGTATTCGCCGATTTTCTCGTATTTCTCGTCCGTACCGCTCTTGGCAAACTTTTTGATTTTTCCCTCGTCAAGGCTTACGGTATCGGGGCGGCGCGCGTCATTTATGATTTCCTTAGGCTCTACGAAATTTCCCTTCCCGATGGGAAGCACCACCTTGAGCATAATGTCCTCGCCAAAATGCCTGATGTAATACAATCCGTCCCTGTCGAGAGTCTGCTCCTCCTCGGCGAGCTGAACTCCCAAAGCCACGGCTTCTTTCGCGACCTTTTTCTGCTTTTCAGCGACCGCGACGGCGTTCTGGTAAATCCGAACTTTCCACGGCTTTTTTCCCAAACCCAAAAATCCGTCCGAACCGCGTTCAAGGACTTCATATTCAAGATTGGAAATTTTCGTCTCAAGTTGAGTGGAAGCGTCGGCAAGACATTCGTCCAAAGTGTCGGCATTCACTTCCACCACGGAAAGCGAACTGTCAATCTCCCACTGAGTCTTCATGTCCTTTCTGACTTCTTCCAGCGTAATCATCACATAATTCCTTTTCGCAAACTGGTGAGTTTGGCGCGAAGGCGAAGGTTTGCCTTGGTGTGGAGCTGCGAGATTCTCGATTCGCTCACTTCCAAAACTTGCCCGATTTCCTTGAACGTCAAATCCTCATGATAATAAAGCACGATGACCATCTTTTCCTTTTCAGGAAGTTCGTTTATCGCTTCTATTATTATTTTTCGAATTTCCTCGCGCTCGACTATTACGTCGGGATTGAGGCTAGACGGAGATTCAATGCTGTCACCGATGGACATGTGGTCGTTGTCGCCGCCTGAATACCAAACGTCGCTGAGAGAAAGCACGCTGGGTCCCGTGATTTTCATCACAGTCTGCTGATATTCTTGTTCCGAAACGCCAAGCTTTTGCGCAATCTCAGCGTCGCTCGCAGTGCGCCCGAGTTTGGCCTCAAGGTCGCCGATGGTGTCTTCAATTTCGCGCGACTTCTGTCTCACCGAACGCGGAATCCAATCCAACTGCCTCAACTCATCAAAAATCGCGCCGCGGATTCTCGTCACGGCATAAGTCTTGAATTTGACATTTTTTCCGGGATCATATTTTTCTATCGCGTCCAAAAGACCGAACTGTCCGAATCCAACAAGGTCGTCGAATTCAACGCTGCCCGGCATTCCCACGCCAACCTTGCCCGCAACATATTTTACCAGCGGCATATATTGGCGGATGAATTTGTCACGAAGTTCCGGAGACTTGGTTTTCCGGTACTCCTTCCAGAGTTCTTCTTCTGTCTTTTCATCGGTTAGCGTTGAATCCATATTTCCCACACCCTAAAAATTATTCATCTTTTACAAGAACCGTTCGGATGGCTTCCGCCATTAGCGAAGCGTCCTTTGAATCCGCGACAGTTCCGTCCGAAAATTCCGTGCGCCGAGGAATCGACGGAGAGCCACCCTCGGCGAATTCGCTGTCTTCGATCACGCCCTCATCTTCCGAATCCTGCTTGTCTTCCGAATCGTCGCCGCCCAACGCGGGAAAGTCGTCCAATTCTGGAAGCTCGTCGCCGCCTGCCGAATTGGATTTCGCGCCATCATCTTTAGAAGATTCAGCCTGCGCAACATTTTCGCCCGACGACGCAGGAGGATTTTCAGCCTCGCCCTTCGCCGCCAAATCTTGCCGTACAAAAGCGTCGCTTTTCTCGGAAACATTTCCTTGCGAAACTTCTTCATCGCCAGACGGAGCGGCACTTTTCTTCTCCTCGGAAGCAGCCTCGCTTGGAAGCGCGGAGCGAACATTTTGTTCAGCCGCATTTTCCCTCGGCGAAGAATCTTTTACACCGACATCCGCCGCAGTCAAAATATGCCGTGTCGAATCCAAAGCGAAAGTCGGTGCGTTTTCCTCGTTCGGCAAATCTTCCTCGCTCACCACCAAATCCACTTTAGAACCGACGGCCTTTTGCTGCGGCGCGCGGGATTCGGTCATGGAAGGCTCGCCCTCCGAAAGGAATTTGTCGTACACGACTTGAATTCCCACTGCGATTCCGCCGAACACCGCCGAAAAAATCACGGCCTTCAAAAGCGAAATCGGGAAACTGTTCCTTGAGAAAAGTGAAATGAAAAAAGACAAAGCGAGCGCGATTGACGCGCATATTACGACGGGCTTTATTTTTATCACTTCATTTCCCCTTCCGCAAAGTCAAAATTTCATTCAATATATTATAAATCAATTTTCAAAAAAAGTCTACAAGAACTTGACAAAAAATCAAGTTTTAGACGCGTTCCTTGAAACCCAAAAATTTCTTGAGAAAATTCGAAACGCCCTCGCCGTGAGGAGCTTCGGTCTTTTCGATGCGCCCGACAATGTGCTTGATGCACATCGAACTTTTGGAATTCGGGTTCACCACGATGAACGGCTTCTGGCGAATCACAGAATTTTGCACCGACGTATCTTCGTATACGAAGCCGACGTAGTTCACCTTAAAATTAAGGAACTGCCCCACGATGCTGATGATTCGGTCGGCGATGCGCTTGCCTTCTTCTGCGGAATGCACGCGGTTCACCAAAAGCTGCAAGTTGATTTCGCGTCCTTCGATTTCCGTCGTGATGATTTTTATCATTCCGTAAGCGTCGGTGATGGCGGTCGGCTCGGGCGTTGTCACGACATAAACTTCGTCGCTCGCCGCCACGAACGAAAGCACGTTGTTGGAAATGCCCGCGCCCGTGTCGATGATGATGATGTCGGCGTTTTCAAGCGACGAAAATTGCTTGGCAAAATATTCGAGTTCGTCCTTGCTCAAGTTCGCAATTTTCGAAAAGCCGTTCGCGCCCGCGATGAATTTTATGTTGAACTCGGTGTCGAGGATGATTTCCTGCATCGTCTTTTGCTTGTTTATCACTTGAAGCAAATTGTACTTCGGCACGACGTTCAGCAAGACATTGACGTTCGCCATGCCGAGGTCGCCGTCGATGAGAATCACTTTTTTTCCGAGAGCGGCATAGGCGATGGCCATGTTCACGGAAATGTTCGTCTTTCCTACCCCTCCCTTTCCGCTCGTAACCGCGATGATCCGCGTCTTGTGCGGATGGCGCGTTTCATGGCCGTGTGAGTTCGCCTTCATGATTTCCCGAAGCTCGCTTAATTGGTCTTCCATTGTCATTCTCCAAATTTATCTTCGATATGAATCCGGTCCACATTAAAACCGGAAAGCCTGATTAAAAAATCAATGACATTCGCTTTCTTGATGTGACGCGCGACCTGCTGGCCGTCGGTCACATAGGAAAGAGACTTGTGTCTTTCATTGAGCACGCTTATTATGTTTCCGAAGCGCGTAGTTTCATCGCACTTCGTTATTATCACTGAAGTGTAGTCGAACAGTTCGTAGTTCTGCATTATGTTTTTGAGGTCGCGGGATTTCGTGGAAGCCGCGACGGCGAGATGCACGTCCGGACGAAGGCCATTCACTCCCAGCGTGGTTTTGAGTTTGGCGATGTTTTCGGAATCGTTGGGACTGTATCCAGATGTGTCGATGTAAATTATGTCGTTTTCCTCGCGCACGGAATCAAAAATCGTCTTGAGGTCTGCGGCGTTTTCGGCCTTGAGCACGTTCAGGCTGAGCATGTCGCCGAAAGTCCTAAGCTGCTCTTCCGCACCCACGCGAGTCCTGTCAATTGTAATCATGCACATATTCAGTTTCTTCGCATTCTCGTCTTTTTGACGCGAAAGAATATTCTGCGTAGCAAGTTTTGCGATTGTAGTTGTCTTTCCTACGCCCGTAGGTCCTACGATAACGACGACATGCGGCGGACGGTGCGCGCTCTCAGGCGCAACGGAAATCGATTCGCCAATCCAGTCCACCACCTGCCGCTCCACAAGCGAAAAATTGCCGAGGTCGTCGAGCGAAAAATCCTTGCGCAGACGCAGCGTTATTTTGTTTATGAATTCCTTTGTGAATTCGTTTTCTTCGAGCATTTCCTTGATTCGCTCGATGGATTCGATTTTTCCTTCTTCGGCGACGGCGCGCGGCATAGTCTGGATTTGGGCGGAGAGACTGTCGAGTTTGCTGTTGAGTTCGTCAAGACGGATTTCCTCCTTGGACTTTCCGCCCGAAGCCTTGCGCAAGATTTCCTCTTTCACTCGACGCAGGCTTTCCGCATCGCTCACGTCCACGAGAGAACTTTCGGTCTGGCGGTTCACGACATATTTCACTTCAACGCCTTCTTTTTGAAAAAGCCCGAAAAGCCCGTATTTTTTCATCACCTGACGGCGGTCAATGATATTGTAGGACTGTCCGTACATGTCGGCAAGTTTCGCGCGACAATCGTTCATGTCGTCGCCTATGAGAGTGAGAATTTCTCCTGCCTGATATTCGCTAGCCATTCGCAAACTCCAATTTCTATTCCGCAAGCCGCGGACCTGACTGTTTTATTTCCCCGAGCACTTCAAGCGAAACGCTGTTTCCTGCCGCCAAAACTTCGTGCACCGAAAGCGCGACGATTCCGGGAAGCTCGCGCTCCGTGGAAGATTTTACGAGCGGACGCACTTCGCTCGGACACAAAATTATCGGCTGGTAGCCGCGCTCCTGCATCGCCGCGAACGACGCGCTCACGTCGCCAATCCATTTCCGTCCGTCCACAGGATCGAGCGCGGCGAACGGTCGCGAGCCGTCGGCTGGAATCACTTGGTGCGAAAGCAAAAGTTCCGCGTATTCCTGCGACAAATTCACGACATGAAGCTTGTGCTCGTCGTCGGCGTATTGCAGGCAGATTTGCTTGCCCAAAGCCTCGCGCACTTTTTCCGTCAAAATCCACGGACTCACTCCCGAGCCGTAATTCGCGAGCGTCTCCAAAATCAATTCTATGTTTCGAATCGAAACTTGTTCGCTCAAAAGATTTTTCAAAACCCTTTCGATTTGACCGTAATTGAATTTTCCCGCGTCCAAAACTTCGTCCACCACGACTTTGTTCGTCTCGGAAATTTTGTCGATGATTTGCTTGACTTCCTTGCGTCCCAAAATTTCCGCGGCGTGAGAACGAATTATTTCCGTCAAGTGCGTCGCGATGACGGTCGGCGGATCGACCACGGCGTAGCCCGCGCCTTCCACTTCCGCGCGCTTGTCCTCGGGAACCCACAAGGCCGGCATTCCGAAGGCGGGATCACGCGTCGGCTCGCCTTTTATTTCTTCGCTGATGTCGCCGGTATTGATGGCCATGTAATAGCCCATCTTGAGCTTCGAACGCCCGGCTTCGATTCCACGGATTTTGAAAGTGTATTCGCTCGGATCGAGCATCATGTTGTCCATAATCCGAATGCTCGGAACTACAAGTCCTAAATCCAATCCAGCCTCGCGGCGGATGCGTGTGACGCGCTCGAGAAGCTTCGCGCCCTTTTCCTTGTCAACGAGCGGAATCAAAGCGTAGCCGATTTCAAGCAAAAGCGGATCGAGCGGAACGACCGGCGAAACGTCCGAAGGATTCTGTCCAGTCTGTCCGCCGGCGGCGGCTTCGGCTTCCGCAGCTTGCTTCGCGGCTTCTGCAATCGCGCGGTTTTTCTGCATCCGCAATCCGGCGAAAACGCATATACCCCCCAGGGGTATGAGAATGTACCACGGCATTCCCGGCAAAATTCCAAGAATCGCCATCGACGCGCCCGCGATGACATAAGTCCTGCCCGAAGTGGTGAACTGATTTTTTATCGCCTCGCCGAGCTGCTCTTCCGTGTTGCTCGCCGTCACGAGCATGCCCGTGGAAAACGAAAGCAGCAACGAAGGAATCTGGCTCAAAAGTCCGTCGCCAATAGTAAGGCGCGAATAAGTCTCAATCGCGCTCATGAAATTTTCATGGCGGAGAACCATTCCGGTGATGAGTCCCGCCACCAAGTTCACGACCGTTATGAAAATTCCCGCCATCACGTTTCCGCTTACGAATTTCGAAGAACCGTCCATCGCGGAAAAGAAGTCGCTTTCGTTCCGGATCTCAGCGCGCTTCTGCCTCGCCTGCTCTTCCGTGATCGCGCCCGAATTGAGTTCCTGATCCACGGCGAAATTTTTCTGCGCCATCGAATCGAGCGCGAACCTCGCCGCCACTTCGGAAACTCGCGTCGCGCCCTTCGTGATCACGACAGTCTGAATCACAATCAAGATGATGAAAATCACCATTCCCACGACGAGACCGTCCGTTCCCGACGTGCTTCCGACGACGAAAGTGGAAAACGCGCGAACCATCCGCCCGTCGAACCTTTGCCCTTGCGTGAGAATGAGGCGCGTGGATGAAACGTTTATTCCAAGCCCGAAAAGCGTCATGAGCAAAATCAGCTGCGGAAAAACCGTGAGCCGCGAAGGCTTCGGCGTGGAAATCACGGTAAGCAAAAGCAAAATCGAAATCGCCAAGTTCAACGCCATGAACGTGTCGAGCAAAACCGAAGGGAGGGGAATGATGAGCATGAGGACGACAAGAATCGCGCCGATCGCCACAGCGTTGTTTTGAATGAGAGTCGCTAAATTATTCTGTCGTTCGTTTGGCATAAGTCCCCACCCTTACCAAATTAAATTCCAGCAAAAAAATCAATCGCGTCGAGCGCGTCGATTTTCATTTTACGCCGCGCCGGATTTCCTGTTGAATTTTTTCAAATGGCTGTACACCAATGAAATCGCCTTGAAATAATTCTCAGGTATTATATCACCTAAATTCACGTCTGCATAGAGGGAACGCGCGAGCGGACGGTTTTCCACGATGGGCACGTCGTTTTCACGCGCGATCTGCTTTATACGCTGCGCCATAAAATCCTCGCCTTTCGCGCTGACCATCGGCGCGGAATTCTGCGCGGTGTCGAGCTTGAGCGCCACGGCGAAATGCGTCGGGTTCGTGATGACCACGTCGCTCTCCGCCACGGCGCGCGGAATGTTCGAGGCGAGAAGCTGCTTTTGCGCCTGCTTGATTCTTCCCTTCACTTCGGGATCGCCTTCCATTTCCTTGTATTCCTGCTTCACTTCCTGCTTCGTCATTTTCAAGGATTCGATGAATTCCCTTCGCTGGACGAAATAGTCGGGAATCGAAATCACGAGAAAAAAAATCGCCGCGAAAAACAAAATCTGCATCGCGATGGAAGCAATTTTTCCGATCGCGCCGGCGACATTTCCGTTCCCGTGAATTATGAAAAGCAAGTCGCCCATGTTCGCGCGAATTATGTTGAACGCCGCGAAAATCAAGACCGCGACTTTTAAAATCGACTTCACGACGTTGAACGCGCCCTGCCGCGAAAAAATCGTCTTCTTGAAATACTCGCCGAACTTCGGAAGGATTTTCGAAAATCTCATCTGAATCGGCTTCGTGCTGAAAAGCCAGCCTTTGTTCTGAATGAGATTTCCGGCAATTCCCGCGACCAGCGCGACGAAGCCTATCGGCATTACGATTTTCAAAAAATAATTGAAGAAGACCACCGCGCTCGTTCCGCTTATCGCGTTGCCTTCCGCGCACCGGCTGAAAAAAAACACGAGCACTTCCACGAACTGCTCCAAAATCCATTTTCCCAAAAGGAAAAGCGTGAGCGTCGAAAAAAGGAAGACGATCGCGCCGTTCACTTCCTGACTTTTCGCGACGCGACCTTCCTTGCGCGCCTTGTCGATTTTTATGTCGGAAGGCTCTTCGGTGCGTCCTTCGTCTTCCGCCGCGAACCACTGGAGGTCGATGTATTCAAAAAGATTTTCGCCTTTCAAATTTGTTTTCCTCCCAACGCCAAAAACAGCTGCTCCAGCCGCGAAAATCCAGTCTCGAATCCGCGCGTGAACGCGTCGATCATGCTCGGCATCAATGCGGTCAAAATGAAGAACGCCGTCAAAATCATCACGGGAAAGCCTTCGGAAAGAAGGTTCATCTGCGGCGCGGCCTTTGAAAGGATTCCCACCGAAACTGTGATGAGCATCAAAGTTCCCATCAGCGGAAGCGCGATGACCAGCGACGCGGCGAAAAGCTCGCTCAAGGAACGCATCATCGTTTGGACGAGAACGCCGCCTTGCATGTCGCGCACAATCGAAAACGCGCTGAGCGTCTTGAAGCTCGAAACGAGTGCGCCCAAAAACAATTTTTGAAACCATCGCGTCTGCATGAAAACCAGCATCGCAATCAAATTCAAATATTGTCCCATCAAAGGATTTTCCACTTGGCTCAAAGCGTCGTAGACTTCGCTCGCCGAAAATCCCATTTGAAACGCGAAGAATTGTCCCGCCGTGCTGAACGCCGAAAAAATTATGCTCACGAAAAATCCGGTTATTATTCCGAGCAAAGCCTCGCCCGCCAAAAGCAGGAAAAAGCGCATCGTGAAAATCGCGTTCGCGTCCATCGCCGCGCCGTATGCCGAATAGTCCGCCTGCGGAAGCACGATGTACGACATGTAAAGCGCGAGCGCGAGACGCGCGACCGTGGGAACGTTCCGCATGGAAAAAAGCGGAAGCGTCATCAAGAGAGCGAAACATCTTACGGTCGCCAGCAAAAACGCGGGCGCATTGTTCAAAACATCGTCCAGCATAATTCAGTATAAATCTCCAACGCAAAAAATCAAAAACGCGCTCCCAGCGAGAGCCGCGCCGCCGAAAACGGCTTCCGCACTACGCGCCAGCGCGCTTCGTCTGTGCGGATGCTTTCGCCGTCACGAAATTCGCTTCCACGCCTTTCTTTCGCGTCAAATCCCATTTCATTCAGACAAACCTATCGCGCGAGCGCGGGAATCTGCCCGAAAAGCGTCAACGTATAGTCGCGCAGCGTGGCGAACATCCATCCGCCCAAAAGCGCGAGCACCGCCAGAATCGTCAGCATCTTCGGCAGGAACGTGAGCGTCTGCTCCTGAATCGAAGTGGTCGCCTGAAAAATCGCGACGACAAGTCCGATTATCAAAGCCGAGCCTAAAACAGGCGCGACCAAAATCAAAACCTGCAATATTCCCGAACGCATCAAATTCATTATTTGTCCCAAATCCATCTTTCACCTACCTCAATACCGAAATGAAAAGTTGCCGCGTCAAAAGTCCCCATCCGTCCACAAGCACGAAAAGCATCAGCTTGAACGGCATGGAAATCTGAACCGGCGGCAGCATCATCATTCCCATCGACATCAAAATGCTCGCCACCACCATGTCGATTATGATGAACGGAATGTACAAATAAATTCCGATTTTGAACGCCACGGTCAGCTCGTGCAAAATGTACGCCGGCACGAGGACGTGAGTCGGAACGTCTTCGAGCGTGTTCGGCCTTTCCATGTTTCCCATTCCCATGAACATCTCGATGTAGCTTGTGTCGTCCGCCATCTGCGAGTACATGAAATATCGAATCGGCCTTTGCGCGCCGTCGAACGCTTCCTCAATTCCGATTTCGCCGTCGCGCATCGGAACGAACGCGTTTTCATAAATGTTCGAAAAAGTCGGCCACATCACGAAAAGCGTCATGAAAAACGCGATTCCGTTGAGGACGCTCGTGGGCGGAACTTGCTGAAGCGAAAGCGCGCGCTTTATGAAATCCAGCACGATCGAAAAACGCAAGAAGCAAGTGAGCAAAATCAAAAGGCTCGGCGCGAGCGAAAGCAGCGTGAGCAAAACCAAAAGCTGGACGCTGAACGCCACTTCCTCGCCGCTTTCCGGCCGCGTTATGCTGATGTCGATGTTCGGAATTTGGACGGGATTCACGTCGCCTTCCATCTGCATCGTGCCGCGCGAAGAGCCTTGCGGAAAATTCGCGTCGTCTTCGGCACGCATCGCGTTCTGCGAAAAAATCGGCGATGCGCAAACCAAAATCAAAATCGCGAAGGCGAAAAATCGGGAGAAGAATTTTCTTTGAAAGAATTTCGCGTCCACCCTCATTCCTCCGAGCCGAGTTTTTTTCGCTGCGCTTCGAAGAATTCCGAAATGTTCGCGTCAGATTTTTTTTGTCCGGCGGAGCGCGCGTTTTTCGGATTCAAAAAGATCGAAAGGATGTCGCTGAAATTGCGCGCGCGGGCGTTGTTTTCGTTTCGGTCGGCGTTGAGGTTCATCGCGTCCACGAGTTCCTTGTCCGTGATTTCGCCGAGCAAGTCAATCGAATTTTCCGTCACGCCAAGCAAATACGCGCGTTCCAAAAGCGTCACTATTTGCACGGACTTTCCGGGCGCGATCGAAATTGCCGCCACCTTGCGCAAAAAAATGTCGTCTTCCACGATTTCGCCGCCCATCTTTTTTTTCATGAAATTCATCACGAAATAAATGCACACGACGATGACAATCAGGACGAAAACCATCCTGAAGAAAACCCAAATCGTCGAGCCGCCGCGACTTTGCGCCGCGATTTCGGAAGTCGAATTTCCCGCGGCCGAGCCGCCGCCGATTCTGAGAGTGGATTCGTCTGGAATGGAAGGCGCGGAAATTTCGTCGCCTTGACTTTGCAAAGAAAGATTCGCCTCGCCCCCCGAGTCTTGGGAAAACGCGAAAAAGCAAAAAAGCGAAAAAGCGCATAAAAGCGCGAACTTTTTTTTCGAGAAATTCAATTTTACCCCACCCATATAAAATCGCGCGCAGGAATTCCCGCACGCGGAAAAATCATCGCAATTCCGAAACGCGCTCCTGCGGAGAAAGGATTTCGGTAATGCGGACGCCGAAGTTTTCGTCGATGACTACGACTTCGCCCTTCGCAATCGGCTTGTGGTTCACGAGAATGTCCACAGGTTCGCCCGCGAGTTTGTCCAATTCGATAATCGTGCCTTCGCCGAAACCGAGTATTTCCTTTATCGGCTTTTTCGTGCGTCCAAGTTCTACGGTCATCTCCATGAAAACGTCCATCAAGAGACCGATATTGCCCTGATCGCCGCCCATTCCGCCGCCCATGAGCGAAGGATATTGAACGGCCTGAACGTTCGGAGCGGCTCCCATCGGCATTCCACCCATTTGCATGTTCGGCATTCCCTGCATTGGCATTCCTCCTCCCATTGACATTGCGGGAGCACCCTGCGGCACTCCTCCGCCCATCGGAGCTGCGGCTCCGGCAAGGCTGGCCATGTCCGCAGCGTTGAGCATTCCGGTGTTCCCCGGCATAGGCATTGATGAATTTCCGCCCAAAGCCATTCCAATCTGCCAAGCGGCTTCGCCTGAAATCGCCTCCCACATCGTGTACGCGCTTCCATCGATAGTAATGGGGAACGTGAAGAGCGCGAAAGTGTTCTGCGGAGCGCGCACCATAGCCTTGGGCACGTTTATAGATTCCGCTGGATTACAGGCAAGCCCCGGCAGTTTTCCGGTCTTGTCAATAGCCGTAAGTTCGTCATTTGTATGTGTCGAAAGAGTCTCGTTCACAACGGAAAGCGCCATGTCGTCAAGCGCGGCGTTTTCCTCCTTGTTGATGAGTCCCACCAATTTCTGGGCGCACTCGGTCGATATTATATAAAGGTGATCGCCCTTGAGTCCCGCAGAATAGTCGGCCTGCGTCACGATGACCATTTCCGGAAGTTTCGCCAAAAGCTGATCGCGAACCGCAGCCTCCACGGTGGGAGTTCCCACGGTCACTTCCGCGCCCGTCATCTGCTTGAGATTTTCGGCAAACGAATCCTTGGTATCGCCCGCGAATTTCGCGAGAGTTTCCGTGTCTATGTTCGTCATCGACGGAGACGCCGAGGCGACTTGTCCCGAGGCGTTTAACCCGTCCATAGGAACGCCTGAAAGCAGCGCGTCGATTTCGTCTTGAGAAATTACACCATCGCTCATACTGATTCATCTCCTTCTACGGAAAGTTCTTCAAATTCTTCTTCATCGTCTTCTTCAAGTTTGCCCGTAACTTGAACCGCCATTTTTTTGCCAACAAGTCCGGGCTGACAATAATATTTTTTCTTGTCGCCGATGCTAAGCGTGAGCTGGTCGCCGACTTTTGTGTTGGAAAGTTTCACGACATCGCCCGCCCGCAAAGAAAGCACGTCGCGGATGGGCACGTTTATCGAACCGATTTCAGCCACGACATCCATATCAACCGTGGAAATCTTTTCTTTTAGAGTGCCCAAATACTGCGTCGTGCTACTTCGTCGCACTGAACTGAACCAAAACTGCGAGGAAAGCTTCGAGATTATCGGCTCAATCGTAAGGTAGGGAATGCAGAAATTTATCATTCCCTCTTCCTCGGAAACTTTCGTTTCCAAAGTCACGAGGACGACCATTTCCGTCGGCGGAACAATCTGCGCGAACTGCGGATTCGTCTCAATCTGCCCAAGTCGCGGCCGCAAGTCGATTACCTGCGTCCAAGCCTCGCGCATATTCGCCAAAATGCGCACGATGATTCCTTCCATTACAGATTGCTCGATGTCGGTAAGGTCGCGGCTCTTGTTTCCAGTAACCACGCCCGTGCCGCCAAAAAGCCTGTCAATCATGCTGAATGTAATGGCAGGGTCGATTTCCAAAACCGCGTTGCCTTTCAGCGGATCCATGTTTATGACGGCGAGCGTCGTAGGAGTCGGAATCGAACGGATGAATTCCTCGTAAGTGAGCTGATCGACGGTCGCAACGTGAACGTGAACCAGCGAGCGCAACTGCGCCGAAAGGCTCGTCGTGGTAAGGCGCGCGAAAGTCTCGTGCATAATCTGCACGGTGCGAATCTGTTCCTTTGAAAATTTGTCGGGACGCTTGAAGTCATAAATCTTGATCTTACGGGTGTCGGAAACGGCCTTGTAGTCGTCGTTGTCCGGCTGTCCCGTATTGATCGCGTTGAGAAGCTGGTCTATTTCGTCCTGCGAAAGAACATCTGTCATCTAAAAGCCTCGCTTTTCCGCCTATTGCTGCGACACCACGTTCAACTTGTCAAAGGAAATCTTTCGGATTTTTCCCCTGCTCAAAATCGAATCGTTTATCTCGTTGCGAATCTCAATCTTAATTTTTTCCTCGTTGCGCGGCGAAAGTTCTTCGGCCGTTTTTCCGGCGAAATAATTCCGCAAAAAGTCGCGAATCGGGATTCTCTGCGCCGTGATTTCCGTGGAAGTAACTTTGTCTTCTTTTTTATATCCCATGAAAATATTCACGACGATGCTTGCCGGAATCGGGTCGCTCGAACGCGTCTGTATTTCACCAATTCCCTGATACCAGTCCAACTCCTCGGCGATTTCCTTGTAGTCCTCGCTGATGGGAATGGCAGCCGCGGCGGGCTTGTTTCCGCCCATGACTTTCATCGTGATTATGACCACGGTAACAATCAGTATTATCGCACCCAACGCAAGCGCGACATATTTAAGAAGGCTCGGCAAAAATCCGCCTCCGCCGCCTTTTTTCTGAGAAGAACCGCCAGAAACCTCGTCATCTCCCAAACCGTCGTCCATATCGTCGTCTGCCATTTTACACCTCCAAATTTTTACTCACAAAAAACCGAATTCCGCTTCAAGCAAAATTCAACCGAATTCTAAAAATGTCCTTCGTCGAGGATTATTATGTCAACCCTGCGGTTGTACGCGCGGCCTTCTTCCGTATCGTTGCTGAATTTCGGACGCTTGTCGGCGTAGCCGGCGATGGAAAATTTTTCCTCGTCCACTCCGAAATCCGCAAGATAATGAAGCACGTTCATCGCGCGCGCCGCGGAAAGCTCCCAGTTGCTCGGATACGATTCCCGCTGTCCGGAATCTTCATCCGAGTCGCCGTCCGCGCCATAGGCATCCACCGGCGAATTGTCGGTATGCCCCTCTATTCTAAATCTTCGGTTTTTTTCGATTAAATCTTTATCATTAAAAAATTCGGAAAGGCGCAAAAGCGTCTCCCGCGTATTTTCGATATCCAGCCGTGCGCTGCCTGGCTCGAAAAACGAGTCGGCAGCCAGCGAAATGACCAGTCCGCGCTCGTCGCTCGTAACGGTAATCTTCGCGCTCTTGATGTCCGGCGCGAAAAGCGAGACGGCCTTTTTCTTCGCCATTCCGAGCGAACGGCCTTTTTCCACGGAAGGAAGCGAACTGATAGTGTTTCCCAAGTCGGCAAGCCTTCCAGCCGAAAGCGACATTCCTCCCGTGACAGTTTCCGACTGATTCATTTGCAGCGATTCGGTGATCGTGGCGAGCTGAGTAACGTCGATTTCGGAAGGATTGTAAAGCATGACGAAAAAGCACAACATGAGCGTAATCATGTCGCCGTATGTGCCCTGCCACGCTGTCGAAGGTTTTTCAGGCTCTTTTTTCTTTCCCATCAGCCTAATCCTTGAGGACTTCCGCGCCCACGGCCTTTCTGCTCACGGGGTCAAGATAAGTCAAAAGTTTCTGCGCGATGACGCGCGAGTTTTCGCCGGCCTGAATCGCGAGGACGCCCTCCACGACCATTTCCTTGACGCGCATTTCGGAAGAATTCTGATCCTGAAGATTCTGTCCAAGCGGAACCAAAATCCAGTTCGCGAGCATTGAACCGTAAAGCGTCGTAATCAAGGCGACGGCCATGTTCGGTCCGAGCGAGCTTTTGTCTTCCAAGTTGTTCAACATACCGATAAGTCCGAGAACCGTACCCATCATTCCGAAACCCGGCGCGAAGCCGCCCCATTGGTTGAACACGTTTATCCATTCAAAATGCCGCGCCTCGGTCTGGCTCATTTCGTTTTCCATAATTTTCCGCACGACCGCGCTGTCCGTACCGTCAATCACAAGGCGGAGTCCGCTCTTGAGGAAAGGATCGTCCAAATCTTCCAAGCCGTCCTCAAGGATGAGGATTCCTTCGCGGCGAGCCTTGTCCGAAAGATTCACCATATTCTGCACCAGCGATTTTTCGCCGAAATCAGGAATCTTGAAACATTTTCCCATAATCTTGAAGATTCCCAAAGCCTTGCTCAGCGGACACATAATGCAAATCGCGGCATAAGAACCTCCGATTGTCATGAACACAGAAGGAATGTCGATGATTCCGCCCAAAGTTCCGCCCGAAGTCAGAACTGACATTACGATACAGGCCGCGCCGCCCACAAAGCCGATTATAGACGCTATATCCATTCAACACCTCTCGCGCCAAAAAAAGCCTTCAGCTTTCCTGGCCGTTTATACCGATTCTGCTACGGTACTCTACAATTTTATTAACGACATCTTCGGGGGAATTTCTTACTACGATTTTTTTGCCGGAAAGCATAGTGATTGTCAAATCGGGAAGGCATTCCATAAATTCAATCATGTGCGGATTGATGAAATAGCTCGATCCGTTAAGACGCTCCACTTGAATCATACTTTATTATTTCCCCACTAATAAAGATATTCTATCATTATATATCACAATCAAAAAAAAAGCAAGTAGAATTTTCGCTATTTTCGCGCGCTCGGCAATTTTTTAGTCGGAATTCACTTGACTTTTACTCAAAAAATGCTATATCTTTTAAGTAACTTGGAAAAATTCCAATGAACGCTGGAATTAAGACAAAATTTGCATTGAAAACATTCAAGTTTTGTCTTTAAAAGTTTGCGTCGCAAACTTCTATATCAACAGTGCGTTTTCATTTTCATTGCAAACGCATTCAAAAAAGTCGTCCGCGAAATTGACATTTCGCCAAGACTTTTCATGGGAGCAAAAACATGGCTTACAAAATTTCAGACGCTTGCGTGAACTGCGGCGCGTGCGAAGGC
>CAZZFL010000018.1:0-28428 GCA_964653395.1 uncultured Treponema sp.
TTAAACTAATTAAAATGTACGTGTCAAGTCTAGCAGAAAAAGAAAAACCTGTCAAGTGAGTTTTTTTGAAATTTACAAAGATGAAACAAATCCGCAACCATCAACTATTCATTATTCACAATCAACTATTCCCGTGTCCCGGAAAAAATTCCTTGTGGTAGTCGCCGAGTTCGCCCGTGGCGACGTGCGTGTAGATTTGCGTCGTCGCCAAGTCGGCGTGGCCGAGCAGTTCCTGGACGCTCCGCAAATCCGCGCCGCCGGAAAGCAGATGCGTGGCGAACGAGTGTCGCAGCGTGTGCACCTTGCAATCGATTCCCGTGAAACTTTCCAATTCCTTGAAACGCTTCCACACGCCTTTTCGCGAAATCGCGTTGCCCTTGTAGTTTACGAAAACCTGAGGCACGACTTTTCTTCCCACGAGATTCGCCCGCACTTCGTCAATGTAACGGACGAGCCACGTTCTCGCCGCGTCGCCGAACGGGACGATTCTTTCCTTGTCGCCCTTTCCGCGCACGAGGAGAATTTTTTCTTTGAGATGAACGTTTCCCATCAAAAGCGAGCACGCCTCGCTGATGCGAAGCCCGCAGGAATAGACAAGCTCAAAAAGCGCGCGGTCGCGGATTCCGAGCGCGTCGGAAGTGTCGATGCAAGAAAGAAGGGCGTCCACCTGCTCCACGCTCAAAACCCTGGGAAGCGCGCGCGAAGCGCGCGGCCTGTCCAAAACGAGCGCGAGGTTTTCCCGC
Source organism: uncultured Treponema sp. (assembly GCA_964653395.1). GTDB lineage: Bacteria > Spirochaetota > Spirochaetia > Treponematales > Treponemataceae > Treponema_D. Next base: position 744 of record CAZZFL010000018.1, read on the forward strand.
CACATTCCCTCGCGCGTGAGGAACGCCCCGAACGCGCGAAGCGCGCTTATGTCCTTCGCGATTGTCAGCTCGGAATTTCCGAGCGACTTTCGCCACGAAAGATAGTAAAGCAAATCCTTGAGCGAGACGCCTTCAAGCTCGAGCCGCTTCTCGCAGAGCCACGACAAAAATTCTTTTACGGCCAATCCGTAAGTCTGCGCCGTAAGCTCGGCGCGTCCTTCGACCATAATCAAATTCGCGTGAAACTGCCGCAAAAGCCTTTCGAACTTTTCCATTCAAAATCCCGATTTTGAATTCTAGCGCAAATTTATTTCACGCGTGAGCGCAGTTTTTCCCAATCTATAAAGCGTGGGGACTTCAAGATTGTCGCTGTCAACGCCGCCTTGAGGAGCGGAAGCAAAAGTCTGCCTGCGGGACAAATACGATGACGCCAAGTCGCATCCCAAAGTGCCGCCGTCGGCTCTTTCCGAAGAAGCGGCTACAATCTGCGGTTCTTCTTCAACCACGGCTTTCTCCGCGACAGGAACTTTCACGAATTCGCCTTCGTTGAAAAGTTCCTCGCTATGATGATGGTAGCCACCTTTTCCATGCAAAATATCGTCGAACTCGCCTATGCCAACAATATTGCTTTCGTTTTTTTCCAGCGTGATTTCTTGATGAACAGGCTTTTCGTCTGCTGCGGACTGTGCCTGATTAAAACCCGTCGCAATCACGGTAACGCTCACCTCGTCTTCCGACATTGACGAATCCGTAACGTTGCCCCAGAAAACCTTGTGTCGGGGAGCGGCGGAAGCCGTTACGATTTTTGCGATTTCGTCGGTCTCAGAAAGCGAAATGCCTCCGTTGGAACAAACATTGATGAGAATGTTTTTCGCGCCATCGATATTGGAATCTTCCAAAAGCGGATTGCGGATCGCATTTGTGGCGGCATCCACCGCGCGGTTTTCGCCCGAGCCAACTCCGACTCCAAGAATCGCGTCGCCCTGTCCCTTCATCGCCGCAGTGACATCGGCAAAGTCCGTGTTCACGTCGCCAGCCTTTGTGATGATATTCGAAATGCCTTCCACGCCTTGCCGCAAAACGTCGTCCGCCACGAGGAACGCCTGACGCGCCGGAGCCTTTTTGTCCACGATTTTCAAAAGCTGCTGGTTTGGAATCACAATCAGAGAATCCACTTCTTTGTGAAGCCGCTCAATTCCTTCGCGCGCCAAATCCATTCGGACGGGACCTTCAAATTCAAACGGAGTTGTGACGACACCCACAGTGAGCGCGCCCATTTCCCGCGCAATCTTCGCGACGACAGGGGCAGAGCCTGTTCCAGTGCCGCCGCCCATCCCGGCCGTCACGAAAACCATGTTCGCGCCTTTCAAGATATTCTGTATGATTTCCGTATCTTCTTCGGCGGCTTCCTGTCCCACTTCGGGATTTCCGCCCGCACCAAGACCGCCAGTCACTTTCTGACCAATCGCAAGTTTCGTGGAAGCGCGCGAGCTGTTCAACGCCTGCAAATCGGTATTAAGCACAATGAAATCCACGTTGGGAATTCCAGCGTCAATCATCCTGTTCACCGCGTTAGAGCCGCCGCCTCCGCAGCCGATAACCTTGATTATCGTGGGGCTTGGGTTTGAAAGCGACGCGCCTTCCTCGTTCACCAAAGAATGATTCATCAAAGACATAAGTTTTTCCTCCCAAAAAAACTTCCGACACAGCCGGATTGTATTATATCGATTTTAAAAAAACGCCTTTTTCATTTTCTGCAAAATGCTTTCGCCTTTAGCAGAATTTTTCTTGCGTCCGGAAGCGGATTTTCCCGCGCCCCCGGATTCAATGCTTGCCACAGTCGCATCTTTCTGCGAAACTACAAGCCCAATCACCGTGGCAAACTCAGGCTTGCGGTAAGCATCCTCGTCGCCGCCGATACTTTCGGGAATGCCGAGTCGTACCGCGCTAGTTCCGAAAACATCCTTTGCCAGTTCGAGGATGCCTTCCATCTGCGCCCCTCCCCCAGTGAGGATTATGTTGCCGCTCAAGCGAGTGAGATCTGTCCGCCTTCGAATTTCGCGAAGCACCATCATGAAAATTTCTTCCATGCGCGGCTGAATGATTTGGCAAATTTCCAGCTGCGTGGTAAGTTCTGGCGGACGTCCTCCCACTCCCGGAATCGCGACATCCCGAGGATTGTCAAGCATATCAATATAGCAGCAACCAGAATTAACCTTTATTTCTTCAGCCGCAGCAATCGGAATTCCCTTCACAATCGCGATGTCGTTCGTGACAAGATTTCCGCCAACTTTTATGGAAAAACCCACAAACGGAGCGCCGCCGTAAAGCACCAGCACATCCGTAGTTCCCGCGCCCAAATCAATCAATATCGAGCCCAAGTCCATTTCATCCTGATGAACCACCGCTTGGGTCGCCGCGAGCGTTTTCTGCATTATGCGTTCCAAATCATAGCCCGCGCGATTTATGCATTCGCGTTCATTCTGAATCGAAGTTTTGGAAGCGGTCACGATGTGGACTTCGGTTTCCAGACGAACGCCAATCATGTTAATCGGATCTTTTACGCATTCGCCGCCGTCCACCATGTAATCCTTGGGAATCACATGCAGAATTTCCCTGTCTAGCGGAAGCGGAACGGAACGCGCCGCCTCAATCACGCGATCGATGTCCGCGCGGGTGATTTCGCTTCCTACCTTGCCGTGCTTGGCAATGGCAGATTGTCCGCGCGAATTGAGCGTTTCGATTTGCGGTCCTCCGAGAGCCGCCACGCACGAAACCACTTCCGTGCCGGCGTTCTGCTCCACGGCTTCAATGGCTTCCTTTATCACCGCGCTCGCCGCCTTCAAATTCAAAATCGCGCCGTTCTTAAGTCCTTGCGATTTTTTCGTGGCGAGACCGATTATTTCAATGTTCGAATCCGCGTTCAATTCTCCAACAGCCACGCGGATCATGCTCGTGCCGATGTCTAGACCGACAATTTTTTCACTCAAGATTTCCTCCGTCAGAAGTTCTGCAGGAAACCGAGCCATAGCGCAAGTCAATTTGCTTTGCGTCAGGTTCAATCGAATTCACAACTTCCAATGCTACAATCATATACTGAAGCACGTCTTCATTCAAGACCCTGTCGGTGAGAACGCGCGCCTTCGAATTCACCGGAATTATCATCAATTCATAATTGCCGTGTTTTTTAGGAAGCACGCAGATTTCGCTCACGGCGGCAAAATACTTTTGCGGCAATTCGCGGATTTTTTTTATCTGTTCAATCAAGGAACGATATTTCAAAGGAATCCGCATTCCGCCAGAAAGGAATTCCACAGGAAGACCCGAAATTATCGGAATGGAATTGTCCGCAGAAATTTCCGCGCTTTCCACTTCAAACAAAACGCAGTTCTTGTCAATTTGAACAGGAATGGTGCGACCGCCGTCAGTGACGAATGTCATCGCGACGCTTTCGCGCTCCTTCACGTTGATTGAGATTTTGTCCGGAAAATGCTTTTCGATTTCCACGGATTCAATTCCGCTCACGGCAGAAATTTTTGAAGCGATTGTGTTCGTGTCAAAACTGAACCAGTTGCCGCGATAGACAGGGGCGATTGACGCCGTCAATTCTTCTTCCGTGTAATTCTTCAAGCCGCTATAGACAAGGCGTGGCACTCCGATGCTGGGCTTGACGAATTTATACAAAACCAATTCCAATGCGAGCGCGCCCACCAAAAGCGCGATGAAAATTTTTATGCCGCGAAAAAATTTGTCGTCGGATTTTTCGCCCGAATTTTCTCTTTCCGCATAACGAGCAAAATCGCCCGCGCTTACGTTTATGTAAGAATCCTGAACCATGTCGCTCATATTTCCGCCACCTTTGTAACAATTTCGTAATTCCTAGAATCGCTTTCAAGCATTTCGTCATACGAATCGCTTTCGGCACGAGCCGCGTTTATCATAAAGCCGCACATGCAAAGCGTGACCACCATCGAAGAGCCGCCCGCCGAAAAAAACGGAAGCGGAATTCCGGTCGAAGGAATCGCGCCACAGACGACTGCGACGTTCGCGATGGATTGGAAAAAAATCGCCGAAATGCAACCGAACGTTCCAATCGCGCCGAAACGGTCGGGACAATTAAATGCGCATTTATAGGCTTTGTATGCGAACGCGCCCAAAAGCAGAAAATACAAAATCACTCCGAAAAGTCCCATCGCTTCGACCCATCCCGCAAAAATATAGTCGGCCTGAACTTCTGGAATGCTGTTCAATTTCGTAAGCCCGCTTCCGATTCCTTGCCCCCAAAATCCGCCCGTGCTAATCGCGCGAATGGAAGCATTTGTCTGATAGTTCACGCCTTGCGAATATTGTCCCGGACTAAGGTAGCCTTCAATGCGCTCCATTCGATACGGCTCCCACATAATCATCATCGCCAATGCGGGAATTCCAATTAACGCCATCGGAACAAGCCAAAGCGTCTTGCTTCCGCTTATGAAAAAAAGCAAAAGCGAAAGCAGGAACAAAAACATTCCGGTAGAAAAATCTTTTTCGCCGAAAATCAAAATCACGAAAATCATCATCACGACTACGGCGGGGAAAACGGTGCGCTCTTCCAAATCGTGCTCGCGCTGATACTTGTCGAAAAAATTCGCAAGGTAAAGGACGATCGCGAATTTGGCGAGTTCCGAAGGCTGGAATCTCATGAAAGGCAGCTTCACCCAACGCTTCGCGCCGTTTCGCTCTTCGTTGAACGCCGGAACGAACGTGCAAAGCAAAAGCACGATGGTCGCAAGAATTATGAACGGAAGCATCGCCCTGATTTTTGAAAGCGGCATGAACGCGAAAAACAAAAGTCCCGCAAGTCCAAAAACCGAAGCGCCGAGCTGCCGCTTCAAAAGCAAAAACGGGTCGCCCCAAATTTTTTGGCAATACGCCGACGAGCAGATGTAAAGCGTGCACATTCCGATTCCCCAAAGAATAATCACGGAAACAATCAGCCCGAGGTCGCTTCTCTTGTAATCCGAAATCGGCTTGGCAGGATAAAAATTGTAGCCGCCCATCTCAATCCCCCTCCACGCCACGCGACGCGTCCTGAACGCCACGCAAGCCTTCGGCAATCTTTTCGAATTCCATCGAATGGGAAGCCTTTAAAAGCAAAAAATCTCCGTCGCGAATTTCATCCAAAAGCGCGCGGCAAATTTCCTGAATGAAATTTCCTTCGCCCGAAAAATATTTTAGGGAAATTCCGCCGGAATCTTTCTCGCGATTTTTTTCCGCAGCGCGAAACGCCGAGCGCATTTCCTCGCCAGCGAAAAAAACGACGCTCGCTCCGCTACGCGCCGCCGCCTCTCCCGCGCGCGCGTGCTCAAATTCGGAACGCTCGCCCAATTCCTTCATGTCGCCGAGCACGAAAATTTTTCTTCCTTGCATTTCAAGCGACGCGCAAAATTCCAAAGCCTTTTTCATCGACTCAGGATTCGCGTTGTAGCAGTCCTGCATCAAAAAAATTTTCGCTCCGTTTTTCACGCGCACTTCCCGCACTTGACTTCTGCCTTCGGGCAACTTCACGCTTTCGATTCCGCGAATTATTTCTGCAGCCGAAAGCCCGATTTCCTTCGCGAGCGCGACGCACGAAAGCGCGTTTTGAAAATTGTGGCTTCCAGGAATTTTAAGGCAAGCCTTCTTTCCGTCAATTTCAAATTCCGTGCCGCCGATTCCCAAATCTTTCAAAAATTCAACGCCGAATTTTTTCGCAGATTTTTTTCCGAAGCGCACGATTTTTCCCCGAACGCCTTCCGCCAAAAAATCCGCGAAGTCGTCGTCCTCGGGAATAAGCGCGATTCCGCTTTCCGTGACGTGCGAAAAAATATTTTTCTTTTCGGCGGCGATTTTTTCGCGCGTCTTTAAAATGCCGATGTGCGCCGTCCCGACGTTCGTGACAATCGCAAAGTTCGGACGAAGCACCGTCGCGATTTCCGCGATTTCATTTTCGCGATTCATTCCCATTTCAAAAACGCCCGCTTCATGCTCTTTGCGAATTTCAAAAACGCTCAAAGGAAGTCCGCTTTCGGAATTCAAATTTCCCGCCGTGGAAACGACGCGGAATTTCTGCGCGAGAATCGAAGAAAGAATTTCCTTCGTCGTCGTCTTTCCGCTCGATCCCGTGATTCCGATTTTTATAAGGGAGGGGAATTTTTCGACATAGGCGCGCGCGGCATCCTGCAAGGCGCGAAGATTGTTTTCCACCGCGATGAAAAACACGCCGGGATTTTTTTCCGCCAGCGAATCGAATTCGCGCGGAGAATTTTCATAGACTGATTTCGTGACAAAAACCGCGCTCGCGCCCTCCGACAACGCCTGCGGAATGAATTTGTGTCCGTCCTGATTTTGCCCGATGAGCGGAATGAAAAGCGAGGTGCGTTTTACATTGCGGCTGTCAGTCGCGACCGAAGTAAAGCAAAACGCGCAATTCGCGCCTTCGCCTATTCGGTTTCCGCCAACCGCACGAACGAGCTCTTCGAATGTCAAAAGACTATTTTCTTCCCCACCCATCTTTTTTCCGGCTACTTCTTTCGCCGCATCTCAACTCGCACAATGTCTTCAGACTCGGCCTTGTGCATGCCAAGTTCGTCTTCCGCAATTTTCTGTATTCTTTCGCCGCTTGAAAGAAGGCTTATATCCGTAATCAGACGCTTGTTTTCTTCCACAAGCGCAGCCTGCTTTTGCTCGAGCGCCTTGATTTCGTTCTGAACCTTCATGTAGCGGTCCGCCTGAATCGCGTTCAAAACGAAAAGCGCGGGCACCAAAACAGCGCACACGATTACGAATATCTTAAAGCCAACCTTTTCCTTTTTCAAAATGTCTCTCCCAACGCAAGCGCGTCGAAAAAAATAAAATCGCCGCCAGCAAAAAAACTGCCACGCAAAACGGCTCGCCAAAAACTACGTTGCGAGTTCCGCGCTTCGCTTCCGCATATTTTTTAACAAAATGCATTCGCATTGTCCAGCGCGCGCATTTTTCCAGCGTCCGTTATTTTCCGCACGACGCGAAGTTTCGCGCTTCGTGAAGGCGGATTCATTTTTATTTCGCCGTCGCTCGGCACGACGGGCTTTCTCGTCAAAATCTCGCAGCACGCCCTTCCGCCGCAAACGCAAGAAGCGACGTTCGGCGGGCAGACGCATTCTTTTCCCAAGTTGCGGAAAAAATTTTTTACGATTCGATCCTCAAGGGAATGAAACGTAATCACGCCCATTTTTCCGCCGGCTTCCAAAACATTGAACGCGTCGAAAAGCGCGTTCGGCAGCCGCGAAAGTTCCTCGTTCACGGCGATGCGCAAAGCCTGGAACGTCCGCGTGGCAGGATGTATTTTTCCGTGACGCGCGTTCTGCGGCACCGCGCCGTAAATCAATTCGGCAAGTTCCGCGCTCGTCTCAATTTTTTTCAAGGCACGCCGCTCGCAAATCGCGCGCGCGATTCTTCGGCTGAATTTTTCTTCGCCGTACAAAAAAATCAAGTCCGCGAGACGCTCTTCGTCGAAGCCGTTCACGATGTCGGCCGCGCTCGTTTTCTTCGAGCCGTCAAGCCGCATGTCGAGAGGCTCTTCGCCTCGGAACGAAAACCCCCTCCCCGAAAGTTCATAGTGGAAAATCGAAATGCCCAAATCGAACAAAATCAAATTCGGCCTTTTCGATTCCAAAGGATAATTCGCGTAAAATTCGTCGAACCATCCGTTGAAAAATTCCACGCGTCCTTCAAAGCGCGAAAGTCTTTCCCGCGCCCGAGCCTGAATCGCGCCGTCAGCGTCAATTCCGCAAATCCGCAAATTTCCATACCGCTCCAAAAACGCCGCCGAATGCCCGCCCTCCCCCAAAGTCGAGTCAATCATAAAAGCGTCATTTTCAAACGGCTCGCCTTCAGGCGAAAGCAAATCAATGCATTCCTCAAGAAGAACCGGCGTGTGAAGCGGCTGCAAATTTCCACCTTATCTCCGCAAGCGGAGAATCCATAAAAAAGAATTCCAACTTAATTTTCGAAATTCAATTTCCGAAAATTAGAAATTCTTTCTAAAATCCAATCGCGCCCAATTCCTCGGCGGCCTTCGCCAAAGAATCGGCATTGTCGTCCATATATTGCTTGTACGCCGCGGCGTCCCAAAGCTCGATGTAATTTCCCAGCCCCAAAATCACGCAATCTTTCGAAAGCCCGGCGTACTCGCGCAGCGAAGGCGGCACCAAAAGCCTTCCGCTTTTGTCGAATTCCACTTCCACGGCCGGCGCGCAAAGCACGCGCGAAACAAGCCGCGAATTCTGGCTGAAAAGCGAAGCCTTGCCTTCGATGCTTTCGCGAAGTTTTTCCCATTCCTCGGGCGCAAAAAGCCAAAGGCAGCGGTCCAAAGCCTTTGTGACAAAAAGCGAATTTCCCGGCAAATCGCCGCGAATCTTCGCGGGAAAAGAGATTCTGCCTTTTTCGTCGAGAGTGTTGAAATACTCGCCTGCAAGCCGCTTCATACCACTAAATCCCACAATCTGCCACAATTTCCCACGCAACTTCCATTTTAGCCGATTTTTTAATAAAGTCAAGAGAGAAAATGCCGAAAATTAAAATATTTTGATTTTTTTTCGAAAAAAAATTGAAATTGTGTCTACTATATTTTTGTTTGCCACGGATATTGGACAAGAAAATGTTTTCCACGCTAAATGAAAGCGCGCTTCACAAAAGCCTGAAAATTTTCTACGCGAATCGCTACGGCGGAAAAGCCGAAGCGCAAGTGGAAAAATGGATTTGCGACATAGTTTGCGACGACGGAACGATAATCGAAATCCAGACGAAAAGCGTGAGCGCGCTTCACGAAAAAGCCGCAAGCCTTCTCGCGCTCGGAAAAAAAGTCATAATCGTGCATCCGATCACGACGCGAAAGACAATCCGTACGTTCAGTCAAAACGGCGATGAAATTTCCGCGAAAAAAAGCCCGAAAAAGGAAAGCGTCTATTCGATGCTGCGCGAAATCACGGGACTTTGCGACATTCTTCTGCACGAAAATTTTACGCTCGTCTGCCCGCTGATTACGGCGGAAGAAAAGCGCGTTCGAAGCGAAGAGCCGCTTCAATCCAAAAACGGCCGCCGCCGTTTCAAAAAAGCATGGCTCAAAACGGACAAATCGCTGCTCACGATTGGCGATGAAATCACATTCCGCGGCAAAGACGACTATCTCGCGCTTTTGCCGCCCGCCCTGCCCGAAGAATTTTCGTCCAAAGAAGTTTCACTCGCGCTTGAAAAAAACGCCGCTCCATACGCGAATTTGCTTTTGTGGATTTTGCGCAAAACAAATTTAATCGAACTCACGAGAAAAAAGGGCAGGCGTTTTTATTACAAGAAAAAAGCGAAATAAGAAAACGAAATCGTTTTAAAACGCCCAAAGCGACACGCAAAAGCGCATCGCTCAAGACACCATTTACGAGAAAAGATTTCCTTCAAGTCCGCGCAAAGCAAACTTGAAGAATTTCAAAGCAAAATCGCAAGACTACCAGTTGTCAACCATGTCGTCTTCGTCGCGGTTTTCCATGTCGTACAAGTCAGTAACGGCACGAAGGTCGTCAAAGTAGACATAGTAAGTTCCGCGCGCGAGCATCGGATTGCAGTCGATTCGGAAGCCCACGATGCGCAATCCCGGTCGGTCTCCATGATACGGGCTTGACTGGACGATTCCGTGTTCTCCATCCGGCGAAGGCGGAATGGCCGTGGTCAATTTTTTCCAGCCGCTGAAGCCAAGATTGCCGAGATACAGTTCGAAATTCGAGCCGTAATAATCCTGCACCAAAAGGTAAATGTCGTGATTCTGATTGCGTCCCGCAATCCAAACACTTACAGTCTTCGTAATTCCCTCAATCGGAATCGGTCGAACCGCAGTAACATAAATCGAGTTGATTCCACGGCGATAGAATTCAATCTTGCAACCCAACGCCATTACATCTTCCTGATCTTCTTCACCTTCAAGCGGAACTTTCGCCGCAGGGCTTCCTTCGAACAGACGAATCGTCGCAAGACCAGCATCTGGTGAAATATGGATGTTCCAAGAACCATCGCGCTCCATCTTATCAAGCGAAACCTCACGCAAAGCAGTTGCGGCAGAATCGCTTCCAACATTGCTCGGATCAGGATCGGCAAGGCTTGAATTGCCCTGACTGTCCGCCTGCGCGAACACAAATGACGCGGTTAAAGAAGCCGCCAAAATCATAAAAAGCAGTTTTTTCATTTTTCATCTCCTGAAGAAGTTTCCTCTTCGTCACCGAAATCCTGATCTTTGAGTTCGTAGCCGTCAAACACATTGCTGAGAGTATACGTCATATACTTGAAATCATCAAAATAAACGAGGAAGTCATCGACGAATTCGGCAGGATCTGTCCTGATTCGGAATCCGACAAAAGTCATTTTCGCAGGACCAGAGCGAAGCCGTGAACGCTGCCTCAAATAACTCGGAATCTTCACGATGACGTTTTTCCAACCATTGAAAGCGAGATTTCCCGCAGGAAGAATGTGAACGGCACCTTCGGCATCGCGCACAAGCAAATCAAGAAAATAAAGATAATTCGCGCCCCAAACCCAAAAATCGAACTGGCTCACCGTTCCCTCAAGCGGGATTTCAATCGGCTTGTCGCCATCCGAAGGAAAAATCTCAAACCAGTTGTCACCCTTGCGGTCAAATTTGACTTTTACGCCCAAAACCGTGGCGGGCTTATCTTCGTTTGTGCGTATCACGCGCAACGAATTCGGTATGGCTTCGAAAACCTTAGGTTCTGTCGGATAGCCTTCGGTCACGAAACGACTGGCCTGTGTTTTCCACTCCCAATTGTACTCAACAATTTTCCCCTTTTCCCACACTCGATAGTTTTGCTCGCCAATAGCGTCAAAATCATCGATTGTAACTGTTGACATACTCTTTGTATTGGGCTGGCCAAACGCCGTACCGCCGATGACAAAAAGCAGAGCCAAACCAGCAAGGACAAATAAGCCTCTTTTCATTAAAAACTCCTTCAGCCCGTTTGAAACGAACTTTTTTTATCTTATCGGAAATTTTTTTTACAAAAATAATTAGATTATTATACTTCGACATTGCAAAGTTTGTCAAGCATTTTCAAGAAAAAAAATCGCGAATTTTTCGCAACGCATCATTCGGAGCACAAAAAAAGGCTTCCCCGAAGGAAAGCCTTTCAGAGCGGTAGAAGGGAGTCGAACCCTCGTCATCAGCTTGGAAGGCTGAGATAATGAGCCGTTATATGACTACCGCAAATATGATAGAATTGTACCACAAACGAAAAATCTTGTCAAGCGATTTTGGAAAAAAAATTCACTTTTCCCACTCTTCAAGCGCGAGGCGGGCGGCGTTCTGCTCGGCCTGCTTTTTGCTTTTTCCTTCGGCAGGACCGTAGACGGCATCGCCCAAATGCACGGCGACGAAAAAAGTCTGGTCGTGGTCGGGGCCTGAAATCTTCACCAATTCATAGCGCGGAACGGACTTGCATTTTTTTTGATACGCCTCCTGAAGGACGCTCTTGCAATCCCGCTCGCCCTTGTCCTGCTGGACGGCGCGAACCGCCGGAACGATGAAACGCAGGACGTACTTTTCGGCGGCGGCATAGCCCGAATCCAAATAATACGCTCCGATCACGGCCTCCATGCAGTCCGCCAAAATCGCGGGCTTCATCCGCCCTCCCCCGCTTTCCTCGCCCTTTCCCAAAACGAGCATTCTGTCGATTCCGAATTCAAGCGCGACGGGCGCCAAAGCCTTTTCGCTCACGACGTTGCCCTTCATCTTGGCGAGGTCGCCCTCCGGATTTTCGGACATGTCCTCGTACAAAAACGCCGCCGTCACCAAGCCCAAAACGCTGTCGCCCAAAAATTCAAGCCGCTCGTTGTTTTTGTGCCTGTACGCCGCGTCTTCGTTGGAATAGGAACGGTGGTGGAACGCCAAATCGAGCAAAGCCAAATCGTTGAAGCGCAGCCCGAGCGGACGGCAAAATTCCAGCAAAGCCTTTTTGCGTTCGGGAGAAATTTCTTTTGAAGAATGAAAAAATTTATTCGCCTTTTTCATCAGCCGCCACCAACAACATTAGCCCGAAAACTCGGGCTAATTTCGAGAAAAATATTTTTTCCAAAACCGGCGCAAAAAGCCGCACGGTTTTTAGAAATTTATTTTGACTGCTCGGACTTGATGAAGTCGTAGGCATCCTGAACAGTTTCGAATTCGTTCGCCTTTTCGTCGGGAATGGAAACGCCCAATTCCTCTTCGATTGCGTAGACCAATTCATAAGTGTCAAGGCTGTCCGCGCCCAAATCGCCACGGAATGACGATGAAAGCTGGATTTTGCTTTCTTCGATTTCCAATTTGTCAGCAATAAGTTTTTTGATTTTCTCAAACAATTCGTCCATTTTTTTCTCCATTGTAAAAAATTTTAGTTTGTCTCAGGTGTGATAACCTGGCGACCGCGATAGAATCCGCATTTCGGGCAAACATAATGCGACCTCACCGGGTTTCCGCAATTGCTGCAGGGAACAAGGTTCGGAGCATCGAGGCGCATGTTTATGCTGCGTCGTCTGCGAGTCCTGGCTTTTGAAGTTTTCGCTCTAGGTACTGCCATATATTCGACCTCACTTTTTTTTTCACAGAAGTATCAGTGCTGAATATATCACATTTCTACCTCTAGTGTCAATCCATTATAACGAAAATTCCTGATTTATGCAAGCGTTTTTTTTGAATTTTTATTTGACGCTTGGCGCGGAATTTGCTTGCAAAAAATCGATTCTGGCGATAATATGGAAGAATGAGACTTTTAAAAAACGCGGCGTTTTTTTTGACGGCTTTTTTGTGTTCGGCGAACATCATTTCGCAAACAAGACCCATCGCGGATTCAATTTCCGCAAAATCAGGCGTGAACAAGACAATTGAACTAGAATGGAAATTTCCAGAAAAAACAGAGCCGAAAATAATCGGCGCGAAGCTTTATCGCGCGACAAAGCCAATTTCCTCGTACAAGGAAATCGAGGCGGATTTTCCCATCGCGGTGCTGACTGAAACAAGACTTACGGATTCCATTCAAAAGGCGGGCGACTATTTTTATGCCGTCATCGCGATTACGCCTCATGGCGACTACAAGGCGATAATTCCCGGAATAAATGCGACGGTCAGAGGCGCGCAGGCGAAAGTTCCAGAACGACGCATGGACGAAAACTCCCGAGCGACGCAGAATTTAGATGCGGAAATTGCGGAAAACGATTTTATGAATTTCAATGAAGGTGAAGAAAAACATTCCGATGCGGATTCGGATGAGAATTTTCGGGAAATCGTCGCTGATTCCAAAAGTCAAATTGATTCGGAGAAAAAAAAATCGCGACTTCCGTCTCTAGTGCAGGACAGCGAATTCCGAATGCGGGAAATGCCGCTTCCGCTTCCAATGGACATTTTGGGTTTTGGGCAAGAGGTGCACGCCGCAAGTGAAGAGGCGAAGCAAAGCGTGGCAAACTTGGCAAACGCCGCCGCGAAAAAAAAGGCGGAGCCTTTCAAAACGCCGCATTTTTTCGAAGACGACATGTTCGCGCCGGACGGAGGCGACGAATACATTTTGTTCGAGACGCTGCGCGGAGGACTCGTGCAGAGAAAATATCGAGAAAGCGTGGAACTTTTCGTCGATTTTTTGAGCGTGAACAGAAACGCCGATGTCACGAACCGCGCAGAATTCTATCTCGGAGAGAGCTTTTATTTTTGCGGCGAATACGAAAAGGCCGTGCAATGCTTCCTTTCCGTGCAGGAAATTTTTCCCGCGCTCGCCAAAAAATGGATCGACTCGAGCCTCGACTTGATGGAAAGCGATTTCTGACTTTCTAGCGGATTCGGCGAATCATATCGACAAGCGTGGAATTTTTTTGTCCCGTGCTCAAAGCGCCTCGGAGCGGGTCGCCGTCGATTTCGGGCATTTTGGTCAAAACAGGAACGCCGCGCTGGTTCGCGGCAGGAGACGTGTCTTCTGCGATGTCGTTCGCGGCGGGCTTTTCCATTCCCGGAATTTCCACCAAGACGATTTCGTCGCGCGCGTTCACCATGTCATAAAATCCGGTGTCGCCCAGAACGCCTTCGGAAATGTCCTCGCCGACATTTGAAAGCGTCACAGTTCCGAGGAAATCCTTTTCGGAATAAGAAACGCCCACGCCAGTATCGGAAGTGCGGAGCGCGCCGCGCTTTACCACGGCGAATTTCGCGCCGGCCGTCATTCCTTCGGTACGCCCGATGTCCACGAGAATGTCCTTTCCAGAGCGATTCAAAATTTTCGCGCGAATCGGAAGCGAGCCCAATATTGCAGAACGCAAATTCAAAAGCGACGAGGCGTACCTGTCGTTTCCGGTCTTGAACGTGGAAAATTTCTTCGCCTCAGTTCCGTTCCGCCCCGAATACATCGTTGCCGCGAACTTGATGTCGCGCTCGTCCTCCTCCGCGTCCAGAATGATGAAATAGTCGAAGCCGCCCTTGTACGCATCGGAATACGCCTCCGAAAAGTCGCGTGCGCGCTGCGCGGAAACTTCGACGCTTTGTCCCAAAACTCCGCCGAACAAAACGCAAAGATGCTCGGCCGCCACGCGGCTCAGCTCGGGATGTGCGAGCGGCTCTTTTGAATCCATATAGTAAATCCGCAAGTTCCAGCGATTTTTTTCGAGGAAAAAAGGATTCACGTCCCATTTTCTTGCGAGCGTGTTTTCCAAAAGCGACTCGTAGCCTTCCACTGTGTCCGAAAGTTTTACGAGCGCGAATTTCTCGTCGGCGGCATCGATTGACTTTCCTTCGTCCTTCATCGTCTGAATTCCGCGTTGCAGAATTTCGTTTTCCTGAATGAAGCGCATTTGTGAAAGGTAATTTTCGCTGTAGCCTTCGGCGCGAAGCAAATTCGAGAACGCGTTTCTCGCGCGGAAATTCTGCGGGTCGAGCCGCAACGCCGCCTGATATTCGTAGCGCATCGCCCGTCCCGAATATCGCTTGGAATGTTCCGCGCCTTTTTGCACATGGAATTTCGCCCAGTCCGCGCGGCGCGAATCTTCCAAAGGAAGCGTCTCCAAAACCGCAAGCTCGAAGGCCGCACGCATTATCTCGTCGTCGCCCGCCGCCTCAAGCCCCAAAAGCCACGTTTCAATCGCGTCGTTTTCGCGGCCGAGTTTCTGCTGCGCGAGTCCTTTGACATACCAAATGTTTCCGTTTTCGCGGTCGCGGGAAATTCCGAAATCCGCCAAATCGATGACTTCTGAAAAACGCCCCTGCGCGAAATAAACCAGAGACAAAAGCTCGTATGCCGCGCTGTAGTTTCCGTCCAGCTGCAGCGCGGAAAGACAACGCTTTTCCGCCGAGCCGAATTTCCCGTTTTTAAAGTCGAGGAAAGCCGCTATATAATACACTTGCGGATCCGCGCTTCCCACGCGCAAGGCTTCGTTCACGTAGCGTTCCGCCCTGGGAGAATCCTTCGCCTCGGATTTCAAAAGCGCGAGCGAAAGGAGAGCCTTGACGTTTCCCGGATTTTTCGAAAGCGCGTCCGAATAAAGCCTTTCGGCGACGGTCGTGCGTCCTTTCAAAAGGTTGAGTTCGGCAAGCCCGAACCTTGACTCGATGTCGTTCGGATATTTCTTTTGGATTTGCGAGAAAACTTTTTCCGCGTCGTCAAATCGTCCGAGCGAAATCAGCGACATTCCCTCGAGATTCAGGATGTCCGTGCGCTCAGGCGAATATTTTTTCGCGTTCTGGAGATTCTGCAAGGCGAGCTCGAAACTCTGCATTTGATAGAGGCATTTCGCAAGGTGAAACCACGCGTCGGCATAGGCGGGATTCGCGCGGACCGCCGCCTGGAATTTTTCGCTCGCCGCCCACCAGTCGCGATCGTCCTCCGCCTCGATTCCCTGCGCGAAAAGCCCCTGCGCGTTGCGCCCTGCCTGCGCGAAAATTTCCGCCGCGCAAAAAAACGCCGTCGCGCAAAGCGCGATTTTCAAGATTCGTTTCATTCCCACCCCCAAGTTTTGCCGACAATGCCGCGCGAAAATCAATTTTCCTTTCTTTCAGTATCGTCCTTTTCGCCGCGCAAGATTATCTTTATGACGTTGATTCTGTGGCCTTCCATGTCCTGCACGATGAAATCGTATGAACCTTGCGAAATTTTCTCGTACTTGACAGGAATTTTTCCGAACAAGTCGAACACGAATCCGCCGAGCGTGTCGAATTCGCCGGAAGGAAATTCCGAGCCGATTTCCTCGTTCAAGTCGTCCAAATTCGTCCGCGCGTCGCAAAGCCACGCGCTGCTTCCGAGCGAAATTATGTCCTCGCGCTCGTTGTCGAATTCATCCTGAATGTCGCCCACAATTTCTTCGATGATGTCTTCCATGCAGACGATGCCCGAAACTCCGCCGTATTCGTCCACGGAAATCGCGATGTGGACGTGCCGCCGCTTGAATTCGCGGAGAAGGCTGTCGATTCGCTTGGACTCGGGCACGAAAAACGGCTTTCGGATCACTTTGTCCAAAACCGTCTCTTCCTTTTTGGAAATGTTTCGAATCAAATCCTTGACGTAGAGGATTCCAACAACATTGTCAATGGAATCGCTGTAGACCGGAAAGCGCGAATGTCCGCTCTGCGCGATTTTTTCCATGAGCTCGTCCTGCGGCGTGTTTATGTTTATGAAATCCACGTCGATTCGCGGAACCATCACTTCCTTGACGCTCGTTTCCGACAAATCTTCGATGCCGCGAATCATATCTTTCTTTTCTTCGTTGAGAATCTGACGCTGAGCGTTCTCCTGCTTGGAGTCCTCTTTTTTGCGCTTGAAATCAAAGATACCCATACAATTAAGTTCAAGATGCCGAAATCAAGTCCGGCACGATTTCCTCCTATTCCATTTCCGAAAGAATTTTTTCCTGCAAGCGGAGCATCTCGCATTCGGGCGGCCTTCCCGCCTCGATGTGCTCGTCCCCGTGATCCATACCGTTCAAATGGAGCGCGCCGTGAAGCAAAAGCCGCCTGAGTTCCGCAGCCTCGCTCGTGGAAAAATAAAGCGCGTTCTGCGAAAGCATCGGGACGCTCACCACGATGTCGCCCATGTTGAGCCATTCGCCCTCGTCGTCCGAATATTTTTCGCCGCTTTCAAATGAAAGAACATCGGTGGGCGCGTCCACGTTACGATAATTCTTGTTCAGCGTGCGAATGAAATCGTCGCCGCAAAACAAGACAGAAATTTCCCGCCCGTCAAGGCCGAGCGCGTCGAGCGACTTCTGCAAGAAAGGCTCGACCTTGCAAAACCATTCGGGCGTTTCCATTCCGTCTTCCGTGGAAACAAGAATCCTATTTGCCATTTTCCTTGCCTTTTTTCGCCTTCGCGCCGAGTTCCGACTTTTCAGACTTTTTGGCGGCTCCCTCGCCTTCCTTTTCGGCGTCGGGATCCTTTTGGTTCGGATATTCGATGCGGCTGTGGTAGTAGCCCGCCAAAATCGAGACGAACGAAGCCTTGATTTTCGCCAAGTCCGCGAACGTGAGCGCGCAATTGTCCAAAAGATGGTTCTGCAATTTTCCGTCGATCAAAGTCTGGATGAATTTTTCCAATCGCGGGACGGACGGCTTTTCCAAAGTCCGGCAGGCGGCCTCCACCGTGTCCGCGATCATCACCACGCCGCTTTCCTTGCTCGAAGGCGGATTCCCGTAATATGAAAAATCCTCGGGCAAGGCGTTCGGATCTTTTTTGAGCGCCTCGGCGTAAAAATATCCAATCACTCCGTTTCCGTGATGCTCGGCGATGATGTCGATTATCTGCGGCGGAAGGCGCATCTGCCGCGCCATTTCCACGCCTTTTTTCACGTGACTTCGGATTATCGAAACCGAAAGCGCGGGATTGATTTCATCGTGCTTGTTCTCGCCGGCCTGATTCTCGACGAAATATTCGCTTTGGTCTATTTTGCCGATGTCGTGATAATACGCGCCCACACGCGCCAAAAGCGAATTCGCGCCGATCGCCTTGCAAGCGTTTTCCGCGAGCTGCGCCACCATCAGCGAATGGCTGTAAGTGCCGCTCGCGTTGAGAAGCATCTTTTGCATTAGCGGATTGTTCAAGTCGCTCAAGTCGATGAGGCGGAAAACCGAAGCCGTGTTCAAAACCTGCTCGAGCAGCGTCAAGAATCCCATCGCCAAGATTCCGCACAAAAATCCGTTCGCCGCCAAAGCCAAAAGAAGGCGCGGCATGTCCGCCATCGTGTCGTTGAAAATCACCTTGAGCACGAAAGCCGCCACTCCGTTCAGGAGAGCCGTGATTATCGCGACGAAAACCATTTGGATTCGATTTTCGATTTTACGGACAATGCGGCAGCACGAGACGCTCACGATGAGGACGAAAAGGAAGACTTTCAGATCGTAGTTCGAAGCGTTCAGGATTCCGAGAGCCGAAATCAGCGAAAAGAAAAGCGCGGGCTTTTCCCCGAAAAGAATCGAACTTAAAAGAACGAAAAGCACGCACGGAATGAAAATGCAAAGCAGATACGGGCGGTTCGTCACGAACGGCAATTTCTGCGAGAAAACCGTCGCCGAATAAAGCGCGAGGAAAAAAACTATCAGCGTTATTATTTCCTTGAGCGGAGCCTTCCTTCCCAAAAGCACGGGCGAATACAGGAAAATCCACAACGCCAAAACGAGCGCGAGGTAAAGCAGCGCGCCGCCGAACGCCAAGTAGTCGATGTACTCGCTGGTGTTCGCCATCTTCTCGAGCTTTCGGTAGCCTTCTTCCGTAATCGCGAATCCCTTGCGGATGACCTTTTCGCCTTCGCGGACGGCCGTGGGATATTCCATCGTGCTCGGAAGGCTGCGATCCGCAATTATCGTGCGGTCGGCAATCTGCCCCACTTCGTATTCGTCCAGCGCGAACGAAGCCACGGTGGAATTCCGGCTCACGCCGAAAAACGCGATCAGCGCCGCCACCATATACGCCAGGATGCAAGTCACCACCAGCGGAAGGCTTTTTTTCAGCGAAAACCAAAATTTGTCATTTCCACGCGAGGCTTTCCCGCCCGCGAGGTCGATATTTTTCTGTGCCATGTTAATACATCCGAATCATTTTTCCAAAAGTGAAATCCGTCCGAAAATTCCGCAGAATTCCGAAAGCATTCCGACGCATATCATATCAAAGACATTTTAGACCATAAATCCAAATAGGTCAAGCGGAAATTCCGAAAACACTAGACTTTTGACGAATGCCGCACAATGACGCGCGAGAATCGAGCGTCGCCGATTTTTCCTCGAGAACTGCGCAAAAGCCGCGTGCAAGTTTTCCGCATTCATACAAAAAATCAAAATTTTAGTTGGAATTTTTTTGAAAGTATGTTATAATTGTTGAGAATGCATTGCGGAAATTCCGCCGTTTTGCCGATAAATAAAAAGAATGCTTTTCTTTTTTTCAAGGGGAATCTATGAGTGACAAAAAAGATGATTCGAACGAATTGGACAGCTACGGAGTGTGGGTGAAAAACTCGCCTCTTGACATAAATGGCGAATCTTTAAATTCTTCCGAAAATTCTATCGGCGAATTCGACTTGCCTGATTTCAACGAGCCGTCCGATGGCGAGGACATTTTCAAAGACTTGGATTTCACTTCCACTGCCGAAGACTTGCAGGACGACAACCTTGACGAAGGAGAAACTTCGCTCAATCCCGATGAACTTGCAAACATCGTGATGGAAGCGGACGCGCAGATTTCCGAAGAAGAACTTCCCCAAAGCGAAGGCATAACCGACGAAGAAACCGCAGCGTTGAGCGGCGCGTTCTTTTCCGACGATTCGGATTTGCCAGAAGAAGAACCGTTCGACGTGAACATTGACGAGAATTTCGAAGACAGCGAAATCGAGCCAACGCAAATCGACGCCACAGAAGAAATTCAGCTCGAGCAGGAAGCGGGCGAAACTGCGGCTTCCGAAGAAACAGAAATTTCTTTTGAAGACGGCGACATCGATTTGGACGCTTTTATGGACGATTCCGGCGGCTCGCAGGAAATTTCATTTGACGATGGAGAAATCGACCTTGGCGACTTTATGGGCGGAGATTTTTCTTCGAGCGCGCCTTCCAAAGAGCCAGCTGAAATCAAGGACGAGCAGACTCTCGACATCAACGTAGATTTTGATGAAGAAGCCGAAACCATCGCCGTTGAAGACACACCCGAAAACGCCGCCGCGATGAATTCTGAAGCGACTCAAAACGGAAATTTGCCGAACGCGCAAGACGGCGCGGACGACGAAATGTTCAGCGCGTTCGACGCGGCTGTGGCGGAGCAAGGAATTCCCGAATCCGTCGCGAGCGGAGCGGATTCTCAGATTTCATCTTCCAGCGATGAAATCGACCTTTCGGAATTCGGTTTTGACGACGATGATTCAAAAATCGGAATCACGGACGGTCCTGACGGCTCAAATCCGATAAAAAAAGAAGTCGTAAACTATGTCATGAAAGTTACCGCTGACGACGATACCGACACGCCTTCGGTCAAGGATGTCATAAACGGAAAAATTTCTGCGGAATTCACGGAAAATGATTCCGAGGAGGATTACACTACGAACACTATGGAAAACACAACTTCAAACGCCGTTTCACCAGAAATCAGCGAAAAAGGCAAGGAAATCCTTGAACAGATTATGGCGGAACTTTCGTCGCTCAGAAGCGAAATCAAAAACATAAAAACCGAATTCGCCGACATGCAAAGCCATCCGCCCGCACCTGTCGCACAAGACGTTCCGCAGGCCGTAGCGCAGGACGACGATTCGGACGGATTTTTCGGCAGCGACGACGGCGACAACACAATCGCGCTTTCAGGAAGCGAAATGACGGACATCTTGAATTCTGCGGAAATAACGCAAGCGGAAGAAGGATCCGAAGATTTCGCAGAACCAGAAGTTCAAATCGAAAGCGATTCCATGGAAGAGCCGCAAATTGAAGAAAATGTTGAGCAAGAAATAGAAGAAAACGCAATTTCCGAGGACGAACTCGGCATTCTCGACCCGACGCTTGAAGGACTTTCCGATGATTTCACCACGCCCACACAAATTTCGGATGAAATTCAAGTTGAAGAAAGCGCACTTCCCGATGAAATCAGCGTTCCTACACTCGAAACTTTCAACGATGAAGCCGTGGACGAATATATGAGCGAAGACACGTCCATAGAAAATTCGCTCACGGAAGACAAACTCAACTATCTTGCAGAAGATTCCGCCATGGAAGAGGACGAGTCGGAAACAGAAACGCAGAACCAAGTCCCGAGCGTCGATGAAATCATGCAGGACAACATTTCGCTCCAAGAAGGCGAAGAAGCCTCGATTGGAATTGACGATGACATCAACGCCGCCTTCGAAGAAGCCGACGCGACCGAATCAGACATCATAGACGATTCGCTCGCCGCAAAAGACAACTTTGAAAACTCGGTTTCGGGAATAATTCAGGAAAACATCTCGAACAAAGATGGCGAGGAAGCCTCGGTCGGAATTGACGATGACATCAACGCCGCCTTTGAAGAAGCCGATGCGACCGAATCAGACATCATAGACGATTCGCTCGCCGCAAAAGATGCCTACGAGCAGGAAATCAACAAAAATGTTGACGGCGAAAATGAAGAGCCAGTCGATTTTGAAGAGCCAACCATCGGAGAATCGTTTCCCGACGAAAGCGTCGCTGAAGAGCCGACAATCGCCGAGCCTTTGACTGAAGATTCGCTTGAGGAAGAAGCCATAGCAATGGCGGAAAGCAATTCGTCCGCTGAAGAAAATTACGAAGAGGAAATCAACAAGAATATTGACGGCAAAAACGAAGAGCCAGTCGATTTTGAAGAGCCAACCGTTGGAGATTCACTTCCTGACGATGGCTTCGCCGAAGAGCCGCCCATCGCCGAGCCTTTGATTGAAGATTCGCTCGAAGAAACTTCGGTGGAAGAGCCAACGATTGAAGAAACACTTCCCGACGAAACCGTCGCAGAAGAGCCGGTTTCCGCCGAGACGCAAACGCAGCAGACTTCGATTCCGAAAAATTTGAGAGAAGAAGTGATTTCCGTGCTTTCGTATATGGACCAGCTTCTTGAAAATCTTCCCGAAGAGAAAATCACCGAATTCGCAAAGTCCGAGCACTTCGTAACGTACAAAAAACTTTTCGACGAACTCGGCCTTTCATAATGGGACTTTTCAAACGGGCGGACGCAACGCCGCCTGAAAATCCGCTTCCCTCCGATTTCCAACAATGGGCAGAGTTTCACGGCTTTGCCCATTGCGGCGTTTTCTGCGCGTCGTCAAAAATCATGCTTTTAAATCACGCGTGCGGCATCGACTGCGAGACGGCCTTAAAATCAATTTCCACGGGAGACTTTTGGGCGGGAAGTGCGGCCGGCGAAAAATGGATTTTGCTTGAACGCGGCGACGAGCGATTCGCGGGCTTCATGCAATTTTTGGGAAGCGACGCGAAAGAAGAAGCGATGCGCATCGCGCTCTTGAGATTGCGCGAAAATCCTGCGGCGATTTTTTTCGCATACGATTCAGCACTTTTCAAAAAAATTCCACGCGAAGAAAAAATCCGGAGCGACTTGATTCCGATTTTGGAAGACAAAAAAAATTCTTTCTTCCGTGCCGGCGACGAAAAAAAAATCTCAGGGCTCATCGGAAAGTCGGGCGCGTTTTTTTTAACTGTATCGCTCGAAGCGGCATTTCGAAAAATATTTTCGGGCGAGGAAAAAAATTTTTTTTCGGAAAATCCAAATTCAAAAGAAATCCTTTCGAACGCGATTTTCGAAGAATTTTTTTTCGAGGCAAAAAAAAGTTTTCTTTGGCCCGACTTCGTTTTTGCGAAAGACATTTCAAAAATAAACATCGTGTCGATTCTCGCGCAGAAAAAATTCGAGGAAAGCGCGCGCAAGGAAATTTTCGCCGCGAGCGAAAAAATTTTCACTGCGTCACTCGCTACGCAAATTGAAGTGAGCGGCTTTTCGCGAAAATTCGGCGCGGACGAAATCCTTTCGAAAATTTTGCGAGGCTGATTTTGACGACGGAATTTCTAAAGGCGAAAAACGGAAGCGACTGCGCAAAGGCGAACGGCATTTTTTTGCACTCGCAATACAATCCGCAAATTGAAGCGGAGCGTTTCGCGCAAAACGCCAGCGCGGATTTTGTGCCGGAAAAAATCATCGTCATCGAAGGCGCGCTCGGCTACGCGGCCTCCGCGCTGAAGAAAAAATTTCCCGGCGCGAAAATCGGAACGATTCGATTTTCCAAAGATTTTTTTTCATGGGACAACAATTTCGATTTTATAATTGACGCGACAGATTTCAAACTGGGCGAAAAAAAATCGAATTCACTTTCTGAAAAAATTTTCGACGCGCTCGGCGAAGAAGGATTTTTCAAGACGCTTTTTTTGGAATGGCCGGCAAGCGCGCGCGCGTTCCCGAACGAAACGAAATTCGCATGGCAGGAAATAAAATCCGCGGCGAAAAAATCCCGCGCGATTCTTGCGACGCGCGAGCATTTCGAAAAAAAATGGCTCAAAAACAAAATCAAATTTTTTCAAAGGATAAAGAACGTCGCGCATCTTGAAAAAATCGATTTTCCGATTTTGATTTGCGCGTCAGGTCCGAGCCTTGAATCCGCGATTCCGCTCATAAAAAAAACGCGCGGAAAAATTTTCCTCGTCGCGCTCTCGTCCTCGATTTCAGTTTTGCTTCACGCAGAAATTTTCCCAGACATCTGCTTTTCCACGGACGGCGGATTTTGGGCGAAAAAGCATCTCGACTCACTCAGGCGAGTTCCAAAAATTCCGCTCGCGCTCGCAAGCGAAGGCGAATGCGCTTCCGTCATTTTCGAAAAAAACGCGGTTCTTCCTTTGTGCTACGATGACGATGCGCTTTCAAAAAAACTTTTCGACGCGCTTGGAATTCCTTGCATGCAGGCAAGGCGGAACGGCACCGTGAGCGGCACGGCTTTGGAATTTTTTTTGGCGAACGGCGAAAAAGAAATTTTCTTTGCGGGACTTGATTTGGCGGGCGGAAAAACTTTCGCGCACGCCCAGCCGAACGCGCTCGAACTGGAAGCGGCACAAAAAGATTTTCGCCTGCGCACGAAGGCCGCCCGCATCGCGAAAGCATCGTTCCCCTCCCCCAGCCTCGAAATCTACGCCGCGTGGTTTTCGAACTTTTCCCAATTTCGCGGAAAGAAAGTTTTTCGCATTTGCGGCGAAAGCGCGTTCAAAAATTCTCTCGGGGAAATCAAGGACATCACGGCGGAAGAAGCAGAAGAGATTTTGAAAAATTGCGCGGAAAAAAATTCGCAACAAAATCTCGCAATTTTGAAAAAAGAATTTTCGGCAAATGAAAATCGAAACAGCGCGATAAAAAGCACGCTCGAAGAATTTTCAAAAAGCGAAGAATGGCAAAAAGAAATTTTTGCGAGCGAATGCATTTTGCGCGACCGCGCCGCAAGCGAAGAAGAAAAGCGAAAACATTCCGATGCAATTTTTGAAAAAACCGAAAATATTTTAAAAGAGATTTTTGAAAGATTAAAATGAAAAATTTATTTTACAAAGAAATCACCGCCGCGAAAAATTCTCAAAAAATTCCGACCTTCGCCTCGGGAAAGGCGGCGCACTCAAAATACGATCCCGAGCGCGATTCGAAAAATTTCGGCGCGGAAAGCTCAGGCGCGAAATTCGCCGTAATTCTTGGAATCGCTGGCGGCTATCACATAAAATCTTTTTTGGAGCGAAATCCAAAATGCGAAATTCTTTGCGTGGAAAAATCGCGCGACGACTACGATTTTTTGAAAAGCGAAATTCCGTGCGTAAAAGAAATTTCTTCGCGAGAAAATTTTTCAGTCGCGTTCCCTGAAAATTTGCAGGAAGAAATTTTCAAAAATTATTTTCCGGCAGTCCACGGCGACTTGAGCATCTTGACGATGCGCGCTTGGGCAGACGAGGATAAAATTTTTTACGAGAAAATCTCGCGGGAAATCGCGGAAGCCCTGAAAAAAATCAGCGCGGATTTTTCGGTGCAATCGCATTTCGGCGCGTTGTGGCAGAAAAATATTTTTTGCAATTTGAAGACGCTTCAAAAAATGCAAGACGATTTTCGCCACGAGAATGCGCCGCTTCACATGAAAATCGACACGAAAAAAATCGACACGAAAAAAATCGCCGCGATAATCGCCGCAGGACCGAGCCTCGATGAAAGCGCGGAAAAAATCAAAAACGCGCGAGAAAAATATTTTGTGATCGCGACCGACACAAGTTTCAAAGCCTTGATGAGAATCGGAATCGTCCCGGACGCGGCCGTTTCAATCGACGCGCAATCTTTGAGCGCGAACCATTTTATAGGCGAAAAATCGCGCGAAACGATTTTCGTTCTGAGCCTCGATTCCGACGCAAGCATCGCGAACGCGCTGTATGAAAATTCGTCAAAGATAATTTTCTGCGCGTCGCATCATCCGCTCGCATCGCTCGCCGCGCAATTCTGCGAGAACCCGTTCCCCCTCCTTGAAAGCGGAAGCGGAACAGTAACAATCGCGGCGGCGGATTTCGCCAAAAAATGCGGCTTTGAAAAAATGCAAGTTTTCGGCGCGGACTTCGCCTACTCCCGAGGGAAGCCTTACGCGCGCGGAACTTATTTGGATGAAATTTATCGCGCCGACGAAAACAAAATCGAAAGCGCGGAAAAAAAATTTTCAAAGCTCATGTTCCGCACTCCGCTTGAAAAATTTTCGCTTGGAAAAATTCCCGCCGCAAAAAACCAAGTGCTCGATTCCTACAAAAAAACTTTCGTCGAATGGCTTTCGCGCAACGCCGGTTTTTTCGAATGCGAAAATTTTATTTGGAGCGCGAATCTCAAAAAAAATTCTTTTTTTCAAGGACAATCGTTTTCGCCGAATTTCAATTCACAATCTTTCAAAGAAAATCTTTCGCGCGGAATTGAAAACGAAATCGAAAAAATGAATTCGGGCGAATCGAAAATCGACACGGACTCGCCTTTCGCGAAAATCGCGCTTCCCTACCTCGCTTTTTTGCGCAAGAGAAATTCCAAAACATTTTGTGCGACAGACGATTTTCTGCTTGCATTGAATAAACTTTTATGGTATAATAAGAATTTATGAAAAAGAGTGGTATTTCCATTGCGGCGATTTTGATTGTCTGCGTTTTTGTCCTAACCATAGCGGCCTTTGCAGCCAGCGTTTATCACGATTATAAATTCGGCGCAGAAAGCGCGGCTACAAGATTCGAAAAACTTTCTTCGAAAACGGCAGAAATGAGCGGCATTTATCCTTGCGGTTCTAAAGAATTCATCGACGCGTTCAATTCAGCAGTGGGCGCGCCCAATTTTTACGAACTGCTCAAACTTGATGTTGACGGCGTTGAAGTCTACTTGTATCCATCTGTTCCCACGAAATCAAATTCATTTTTCATAAAAACTTTCAGCACACGAATCGCGGGAGGCGATGGCACACGTATCGCGCTTTCGGCGAATATATACGCGCTTTCTCCAACGATGATTTTCAATCGCGCAAAAATCGCATTCATCGTAATTTTGGCAGGGACGCTCACGGCGTGCATTTTGCTGATGTACCTTTATCTTTCGGAATCCGAATCAAAGACGAAAAAAAATGGCAACGATGAAAATGAATCGCTTTTTGCCGACGATGATTTCACCGAAGAAAATTCACTTGAAGGCGATATCGATTTGCCGGAAGACGAAAGCGAAAATCTTTCAGACGACAACAATCCGCAAGAATCTGCGGACGCGCTCGAAGAAGAAAATCTTCCGAGCGAATTTGAAGGCAATGATGTTACGGAAAATTCAAAAGACGAACTTCCTGAAAATCCTGTTTTGGACAATTCTGATTTTGAAAACGAAAACAATTCAATGCAAGATGATTCCGCAAAAGAAATTGACGCGCAACAAGACGAAGAACTTCCGCCGACATCACCAGGGCAAACACTCGGTCCGAAACAAAATTCCAGCACCGCCGAAAACGACGAGCAAGGTTTGTTTTCACCAGCGAGCGGATTCGGATGGGAATCGTATCTTACACAACGCCTTGAAAGCGAACTTGTCCGCGCCGCATCGAGCGAACAAGATTTGGCGCTTGTCATCGTTCGAATTCCGGGAATCACATCGGAATCTGAATTCTATTCAAAAATTTGCGGCGCAATTCTAGACGCTTTCCAATACAAGGATTTTATTTTTGAATACAAGGACGACGGTTTTGCGGCCATCGTTCAGGACAAAGATGTTGACGGCGCGATGCAAAGCGCGGAAAAATTGTACTCATCGCTCATGGATATTCTAAAAGAAGAAAAGCAAAAGGCAAAACCTGTTATCGGAATTTCAAGTCGCTCGCTGCGGCTGATTTCCGTAGATCGTCTCAAGACAGAAGCCGAGCAAGCTTTGTTCCACGCAAGCGAAGATGACAATTCGCCGATTGTGGCGTTCAGAGTGAATCCGGAAAAATATAGGAAATATATAAGCGGACAAAATTGATTCATGCAAAGAAATAATTTTCCAACCGCGCCACATGCAAAACCGCTCGATGCTTGAGGCATTTTACATGGATTTTAATTCGTCTGGAATTTCATCGCTGTTGTCATCGCTCGGAGTTTGACTTTCTTCCCACGCGGTGATTTTTTCCTGAATGGTCTTTATTTTCT
>CAZZFL010000019.1:0-5516 GCA_964653395.1 uncultured Treponema sp.
TGCGCGGCGCAAGTGAAGTCGCTTCGCGACGCAGTGACGGCGGAGGACGAGAGCCTTAAAATCAGCACTAAAAGCCTCACCACGGACAAGATCGCCGAAGCCGACCGTTTGCGCGATCAGCTTTATGCGGGCTACAAAAAGACGGTGGGCGGCTACACGAATTTCCCCGTGGAGGAAATGGCGGAGGCGGCGAAAGTCCTAAACCAGCACATCAAGGACTACAAGATTGACACACAGGCGCAGTTGGACAAGGAAACCGGCTTGCTCGTGAACTTTATTCAGGACTTGGAAGGCAAGTTCGCCGAGCAGGTGAAGGCGTTGTCACTCACAGCGTTCGTGGAAAAACTCAAGGCGGCGAACGAAGAAGTGCGAAGCCTCACGGGACAGCGCACGGACGAGCGTTCGGCAAAGACTGCGGGCGCGCTCAAGGCCGCCCGCGCCGCGAGCGACGAGGCGTACCGCATGCTCGTCCTGCACGTGAACGCCCACGCCTTGCTTGAGGGCGAAGCGGAATACGCGGCGTTCATCGACTACGCCAACACGGAGATTGCGCATTTCAAGCAGGAAGTATTAGGCGGAGCGAAGAAGAAGTTGTCGGCTTCTGTAGATGAGGCAGAAAGCGCAGAATAACAATCTGTTCTGAGAAACAATCGTGCGAACAAACAAAAACTCGGTAAGCGGTGCGTATGGACTGTAATTAAAGTAAAAAGGAGTATAAGATGAAAAAGAAAGGGATTGTAGCAATCGTGGCATTGATGCTGATGGTGGGATTCGTCGCTTGTCGGGAGAAAGTGCTTTCGTATCTTGTGGTCGAGGACTTCGATGACGATGAATTCGACATTCACGGCAAAGCGATTGTGGGCGTGACAGACCCGTCGGAAGTTCCAGAGCATGTGAAGATTCCGAATGGTATAGTGGCAATCGGCTGGCATGCGTTTGAGGATTGCGCGTCGCTTCGGAGCGTGGATATTTCTGACTGCGTTAAAAAAATCTGCTATAGTGCATTCTCTGGCTGCGAAGATATTGATGTGACTTATAAGGGAACGTTTAAAGACTGGTGTGCGATGGATATGGATTCTTGTCTCCTTAAAAATGCGAAGAGCATAACACTGTTCGACGGAATTGACCCGAGGAATCTGACTAAGATTGATGCCGACTACCTTAAAGGCGTGACAAGAATCGGTAAGTATGCGTTTTATGGTTGTAAGTCGCTTAAGAGCGTTATGATTCCCGAGGGCGTGACGGAAATTGGCAGTAGAGCTTTTGAGAACTGCGAGTTGCTTAAGAGTGTGACCATTCCCAAAAGCATGAAAAAAATCGGCTATGGTGCATTCTCTGTCTGCGAAGGTATTGATTTGACCTACAAGGGAACATTCAAGGACTGGTGTGCGGCGGACTGGGATCCTTTTCTCCTTGAATATGCGAAGAGCATAACACTGTCCGACGAGATTGACTTTAGGAATCTGACTAAGATTGCGCTGGCGACCTTAAGGGTTTAACGAAAATCGGCAGTTGGGTGTTCTATGGTTGTAAGTCGCTTAAGAGCGTTATGATTCCCGAGAGCGTGACGGAAATCGGTTGTAAGACGTTTGAGAACTGTGAGTCGCTTAAGAGCGTGACCATTCCCAAAAGCATGAAGAAAATCGGCTATGGTGCATTCTCTGTCTGCGAAGGTATTGATGTGACCTATAAGGGAACGTTTAAAGACTGGTGTGCGATGGATATGGATCCTTATCTCCTTGAAGATGCGAAGAGCATAACGCTTTCCGATGGGACTGACCCGAGGAAGCTGACCAAGATTGATGCCGACGACCTTAAGGGCGTGACGAGAATTGGCGAGTGTGCATTCTATGGTTGTAAATCTCTTGTGAGTATTATAATTCCCGAGGGGGTGACGGAAATCGGCGTATACGCGTTCGATGGCTGCGGGTCGCTTGAGAGCGTTACGATTCCCGAGAGCGTGACGGCAATCAACGACTGGACGTTTTGGGGGTGCACATCTCTTGCGAGTGTGAATATTCCGAGCGGCGTTACGGAAATCGGCGGTGCAGCGTTCTGTGAGTGCATGTCGCTCAAAAGTGTGACGATTCCCGAGAGCGTTACGGCAATCGGCGATATTGCGTTCGAGGACTGCACGTCTATTGCGAGCGTGACGATTCCTGGAAGTATGAACACAATCGACTACTGTGTGTTTTTTGGCTGCACGTCACTTGAGAGCGTGGTGATTGCCGAAGGTGTGAAAGAAATCGGCGATGGAGTGTTCGCTGACTGCAAATCGCTTGTGAGAGTGAGCATTCCGCGCAGCGTGATGAAAATCTGCGTCAACGCTTTTAAAGGGTGCAGCCCAAACCTCAAGATTCGGTATGACGGAACAAAGTCGCAGTGGAACGCAATCTCAAAGTCACAGCCGTATTCATTCTCAAAGGTTGAGTTGAGTATTCAAGAAAGAGGTAGCTTTGTAGTCCAATGCACGGACGGCGAACTTGTCGTAAACTGACAGGCAAAATGCGGAGCGCTGCTCGCTAGACGATAATACACTCCTTTGCGTTTTCTGTCCGCCGACAATTATTTTTTTGCGCAAGGAACAAGCCTTGCGCACGCGAGTTTTTGCCTTGCAAAAACTCGGTAAGTAAATACTTCATTAAGCAAGGATTTACCCTGCGACATTTGCGTTACTTGACATTCGTCGGCATCTCATGCTAGCATATTTCAAATAATGAACACGGCGCAAAAACCGCATGCGATATTGCTTTGCTGTGCAAGGCAATCTTGATAAGCATCCCGAAAGAACTACAAGTAAGCAGGACGCATGCCATGTGGCAAACAATGGGGATGGCGCGGCGTTCGGAGAAAGGTTTGTTAGGCAACTGGGGTTTGGAAGATTTTATGAAAAATGAAATTTATGAAAAAAGTTCAAGTGAAACTTTAATTACAGTTATAGTAATTTCTGCAATTATGATTCTTATTTTAGGAAGTGTTTCAATGTGCCTGATGATTTCAATCTCCAATGTTGGAGAGATTTCTAAATGCATTTCAAAAATTGTTGCATGTGGTTTTGTTTTTTTAGGAATCATTATTTTTAGTGCATTAGCTCTGATTACGGCAAATCTTTTGGTTAAAACAGAAAAATTTTCGACAAAGATAACATCTGCTAAAGACGCTATAAATAAATATATAGACAAAGAATATCTGCAATCTCTTAAAGACCTGGAACTTAGAGATTTGGTAAAAGAAGGACTCATAAGTCAAAGAGACCTCATCAAGAAATACTGCGACACGTTGTTGGAGCTGTGATTATGAAATGTGAACAAATGGCTTTGTGCGAAATCGTTTGCCTTCTGCAAAAAATCGCAGATAATACGCTAGACCTAATCCAAATCGCGCTCGCCGTCGTTGCCTGTGTGCTTGCCTGGCTCATTCCCAAGCGGATTATGTGGGAGCAGACCTATTCCTCGCTTTCGTCGGACTACCGCAGCTACGACTTCGGAATCGCCGTGCAGGGCATCGTGGAGTTCTTCGTAAGAGATTGCAAATCAGATGTGAAGAACATCAAGCGTGAATACGAGCGGCGGTTTGAGGAAGATATAAAAGAAATCCGTGAAAAATCCCCCGAACTGTGCCTGCACTACCAGAGGCGGCTTTTGGCGCAGTTCTTCTATCAGCTTGACCTGTGCGCCCACTCGCCCTTTATCGGCAAAAGGCGCGTGCGCCGCGACTTCACTAGTCACGAAGCGGATATCTTGCGGCTTTTGTACCTTATGGGCATGGCGGTGCTCGATAGCGATGTTCTCTTCAAAGACATCTCCTGCGACGAGCGCGTGCCGCGAAACGCAAAAGGCTTGAACTGTTACCTTGCCGACTTGTACCATGTGCTGAAAGAGAGCAAGCCTTACATGGTGATGTGACGGCACGGTCATTTTGACAGGGCGCAGTCTTTGCGACCCTGAACGAAAATTTCCGCTTCCGCTGGTGTACCTTCTGCATTGGTTCGCTTCCGGTCGCAAGGCTTCGCCTTGCTTGCCGAGTTTTCCTGCGGAAAACTCGCGTGGTCACTTTCGGTCGCTGAAGCGACCTGTTCAATGCTCGCTTGCCGAACCTGTCGAAGCAAGCAAAAACTCGCAACCTCTTTCATCTTTACGTTAGCTGGTTCAATGAATATTGCGTCAGGTTCAAAAAAACTTGCGAGTTTTGACGCTTCTTGCGCGAAACTGAAATCCCTATTTCAATTTTAAATTTTCGGAAATCCCCGTGAAGTTCGCATGCGTGATCGCGCCCGCAAGCGCGTCGGCGGCGTGGTCGGGCTTCGGCTCGGCTTTCAGCCCCAAAAGCATTTTGACGCACCGCTCCACCAAGGCTTTGTCGGCGGCGGCGGTTCCTGTCACCGCCTGCTTGATTTGATTCGGCTTGTATTCGCCCAGCGGAATTCCGCGGAGCGCGAGGCAAAGCGTCGCCACCCCCCTCGCTTCGGAAACTCCCATCGCGCTCGTGACATTTTTCGCAAAATAAAGCGTTTCCATCGCGGATTCAGTCGGAGAAAATTCATCCAAAATCGAATTGAGGCTGTTGAAAATCTTGAGGAGACGGACTCCGTGAATTTCGCGGGAAGGCGTTTCTATCACGCCGTATTTTACGAGCGAAAAACGGTTCTGCGCGTAGTCAATCACGCCCCAGCCCGTAGAAGCAAGGCCGGGGTCGATTCCGATTATGCGTCTAAAATTGTTTTTCATCAAAAAAATATTTGGCGCAGAATCCTTGCGAAGTTTGGAACAAGCTTGCCGCCGTCCGAATGCCGCTTCGCAAGGTTTGGCGGATTATTCGGCGCTTGGATCGAAATCGTCGGGATATTCCACCGTCGTGTAGACGTTCTGCACGTCGTCATTTTCTTCGAGGCGATCCACCATCTTTTGAATTTTCGCGGCGGTTTCCTTGTCCACAGGCTGATAAGATTCGGGAACCATTCCGACTTCGCCCGAAAGCGATTCGAATCCTTTTTCCTGCAAAGTTTCCATCACCGTGGCGAAACTTTCCTGCGAAGTCGTGACCGTGATGATTCCGTCTTCGTTCACGATGTCGTCCGCTCCGGCTTCGAGTCCCGCTTCCATGAGTTCGTCTTCGTTGACTTTTTCCGCGTCATAAGTGATCGTTCCCTTGCGTGAGAACATTCGGCTTACAGAGCCGGTCGTGCCCAAGTTGCCGCCGTTCTTGTTGAAGATGTTGCGGACGTCGGCCGCGGCGCGGTTTTTGTTGTCGGTGAGGACTTCCACCAAGACCGCCACTCCGCCCGGCGCGTATCCTTCATAGGTAAGTTCTTCGAAAGTCTTTCCGCCGAGTTCGCCAGTTCCTTTTTTGATGGCGCGTTCGATGTTGTCCTTCGGCATGTTCGAGGCGCGCGCCTTGAGGATGGCCGTGCGAAGGCGCGGATTGGAATTGGGATCGCCGCCGCCCATTCTCGCCGCGATTGAAATTTCCTTGATGAATTTGGTGAAGAGCTGGCCGCGCTTCGCGTCGGCGATGCC
>CAZZFL010000019.1:5616-27350 GCA_964653395.1 uncultured Treponema sp.
AAATTTCCTTGATGAATTTGGTGAAGAGCTGGCCGCGCTTCGCGTCGGCGATGCCTTTAGCGTGTTTTATGGTTGCCCATTTGCTGTGTCCAGACATAATTTCTCCTAGATAAAAAGCCAAGAGCGAAATTGCAATTTCGCGAATGGCTTTTTACGCACATTCGTAACACAGTGAGAATGTGCGCATTATATATAAGTTTGCAACGCAAACTTGAGTTGATGGTGACCGCGACATTTGAGCGGCCGCCATCATGCTTCCTAAAAAAATCGTTTGAAAATAGTAAGATATTATAGCAAAATTTCTGCATTTTGGTCAAGTGCTCCGCAGTTTCTCCGTCAAGGAAATTTGTCAAAACGCGCTCGAATTTTTGTTTTTTTTCAGAAGCCCCTTACGGAAGCGAAACGGTGCAGACGCTATTTCCAAAGGAAGCGAAATTTTTCGTTCCGCATTTTCCCCGCGAATTTTGCATTCCTTGAATTTCAACTTCGCGTCGAAAAAATGTTTACAATTTTTTTTCAATGCGCTAGAATGATTTTATGATTATCGCGGAAATCGGAACTTCGCACGAAGGCTCTCTGGAAAAGGCGAAACTTCTCATCGACGCGGCGGCGGACTGCGGCGCGGACGCCGCGAAATTTCAATGGGTTTACGCCGACGAAATTCTGCATCCGAAAACCGGCTTCGTGGATTTGCCCACGGGACGCATTCCGCTTTACGAGC
Source organism: uncultured Treponema sp. (assembly GCA_964653395.1). Lineage (GTDB taxonomy): Bacteria > Spirochaetota > Spirochaetia > Treponematales > Treponemataceae > Treponema_D. The sequence continues at coordinate 6,338 of CAZZFL010000019.1, forward strand.
GTTTCAAGCAATTGGAATGCGAGGTGGATTTTTACAAGGCCGCGCTCGACTACGCCCATTCGAAAAATTTGCAATTCGTCTGCTCGCCTTTCGGACTGAAAAGCCTCGCGCAGCTTTTGGAATTGAATCCCGATGCCGTGAAAATCGCCTCGCCCGAACTGAACCATTTTCCGATGCTTCGCGCTCTCGCGCAATTTCGTTCGCAGCAAATTTCCCGCGGCGAAAAGCCAGTGCGCGTGATCGTTTCGAGCGGCGTTTCAAAATTGAAGGACATCGAGGCCGCGCTTGAAATTCTCGGAAAGGAAAACGTCGCGCTTTTGCATTGCGTCACGTCGTACCCCGCCCCCGAGGACGACTACAATGTGCGACTCGTTTCCACGCTGCGCGAAATTTTCGGAGTGGAAACCGGAATCAGCGACCATTCGCTGGACGCGATTTTGGTGCCGTGCCTTGCCTCGGCCGAGGGCGCGACTTGCTTTGAAAAGCACATCACTTTGAGCAAAAAGACTTCGGGGCTTGACGATCCCGTGGCGCTGGAGCCGGAACAGTTCGCGCAGATGACGCAGGCTCTGCGCCAGTGCGAGGCGGCTTTGAGCCATTACGGACGCGAGCGCGGAAGGCAAGAAATCATAAGGCAGATTTCGATGCAATATGGAAGCGCGCGCGTGGAAAAAGTTTTGGGAAGCGGCGCGAAAAAACTTGCCGCGAGCGAAGAAAAAAATTACGGGCGCACGAACCGCTCCTTGCGATATGTGAACAAATGTTCATATGCTCACATTTTGCAGGAAAGCGACATCGGCGTTCTTCGCACGGAAAAGATTTTGGCTCCCGGAATTCCGCCTGAATTTTTGGAACGCGTCATCGGAAAGCGGCTCGCCCGGCAAGTGGAATCAGGCGACGGCGTTCAGTTCGAAGACTTTATGAATTGAAAATCGCGCTTCATTGAACGCAATTTTTTTGCATGGCAAAACGGATTGCTTTTAAATTCCTTGCGGGCATCCAAGCCCGCGAGCGGACTGTAAAAAATGCGAATTTTTGCCGCGCAAAAATTCGCACGCATTTTAGATTGTGGCGCGAGTTCGTTTGCCACAAGTCGGCAATCGCGCTTGATTTTTTTCACGTTTTTCATTAGAATGTTTTCCACTATGCCAAACGAAATTATCCAGCCGCGCGTTCTCAAGGGCTTCCGGGATTCTCTGCCCGAAGCCGAAATTCTTCGCGCGGATTTGATTGAGACGATTACGAAAACTTACCGCTCGTTCGGATTCGTTCCGATTGACACGCCTGTTTTGGAGTACACGGAAATTCTCCTGCGGAAAAGCGAGGGCGAAACCGAAAAGCAGGTTTTCCGTTTTACGGACAATGGCGGGCGCGATGTCGCGATGCGCTTTGATTTGACAGTGCCTTTCGCGCGTTTTACAGCCGAGCACAAAAGCGAGCTTTATTTTCCTTTCAAGCGATATCACATAGCGAAAGTCTGGCGCGGCGAAAAGCCTCAGGCCGGACGCTACCGAGAATTCTACCAATGCGACATCGACACCGTGGGAAGCGACTGCGCGGCGAGCGACTTTGAAATTTTGGGCGCGATCAAGGCGACTCTCGAAGCGATTGGAATTGAGAAATTCAAAATCCACATAAACCATCGCGGCGTCTTCAACCGGTTTTTGGGCGCGATCGGCACGCTTGAAAAAAGCGAGGAAATCTTGCGCTGCGTTGACAAGATTGCGAAAGTGGGAAAGGACGAAGTGAAATCTGAACTGCTCGTGCTCACGGGCGGAGAAGAAAAGGCCGATTCGATTTTGACGTACATCGCGGGCGGCGCGGACTTCGACGAAACGCTTTCGCTCATCGAAAAGATGGCGGGCGGCTCGGCGGACGACACGAAACGCCTGCGCGAAATCCGCGCGATGTTCGACGCGGCGGGCATCGGCGGCGCGTTCATTTTGAATCCGAGCATAACTCGCGGACTTGACTATTACACCGGAATAGTGTTCGAGACTTTTTTGGACGAACTTCCTTCGATTGGCTCGGTCTGCTCGGGCGGCCGCTACGACAACCTTGCAGGGCTTTACACGAAGGAAAAGATTTCGGGCGTGGGCGGCTCGATTGGGCTTGACCGCCTGATTGCCGCGCTCTCCCAGCTCGACCTCGCGCAAAAAAAAGGCTCGTATCTCGACGCGGAAATTTTCTGCGCTTCTTCTGAAAACCTTCCCGCGATGCAAAAGGCGGCGAGCGCATTGCGCGCGCTCGGCGTGAACGTCGAGGTTTTTCCCGAACCGAAAAAAATGGCGCAGCAGTACGCGCTTTGCGAGGCGAAAAAAATTCCCTGGGGAATTTTCGTTTCGGAGGACGGCGCGATTTCGCTGAAGAATTTGGCGACGCGCGACCAAAGCGAAAACTTGAGCGCGGAGGACGCGGCGAAAATCATCAAAGGCCGAGCGTGATTTTTCGCGTGGCTTGCTCGGCGACGGTGCGAAATTTATTTCAAACTTTTCGCGGCTTTTTGCGCGCGGAATTTGTTCGCGTAGATTTTCACCGCGCTTTCGGGAAGCCAGCCTTCTTCAAAGCGGTACCACGTCTGGGATTTTCCTTCCACGGAAATTGTGGACGTGGCCTGAATCGGAAAGCATTCCCCCTGCTTGCAATAGCCGACCGACTGCGCCGTCCACGAAGTGTCCTTCCTGAAAGACGCGTAAGGCGCGACGACGAGCGCCCATTCCACGTCGGGCGCAAGCGCGAGCGGGTCGGACGTGTCGAGCACGATTTCCCAATTGTTTTTTTTCGAACACGACGGAAATTCAAAAACGAAAAGCGCGACAAGAAGAAAAAAGATTGTCCTACGCGCCATATTTTTTTTCGACAAAATCCTTCACCTTTTCATAAATGCGCAAATCCGAATCGACGAAATTGTCCGTGGGAATCTCGCCGATCGAAATCCATTTGTATTCGGTATGCTCTGTAAGCGCGAACGGACGCGCGACGCCGTCATGCTCCAAAAAAATCTCGTACGCGTGAAGCGAGCATTTTTTTCCGTTGTGGAAGAATTCGCCGTCGCAGATTTTCTCGCCGACTTCTGCGCTCACGCCGAATTCCTCGCGCATCTCGCGCACGATTGCCCGCTCGCAATTTTCGCCGTCGTCGATTTTTCCGCCGGGAAATTCCCAGCGTCCGCCCATCTGCCCCGTGGGATTTCTGTGGGCGATGAGAATTTTATTTTTGCAAAAGGCGATGCACGCGACAGAATCCGACATTATATGACCCACGCTCCCGGCGCGATGAAATGCAGCACGGCGAAAATCAGGCACGCGATTCCGATGTAAAATTTGTTCGAAATCAAAATGGCGTCCACGATTTCAGGCGCGACGAATTCGTCGCTTCGATTTTCAAGGTACGAAAGCAGCACCGAAGCTCCGCCCAAAATCGCGGCAAGCGCGGGGGCGAGGTCGCCGAGAAGCGAAGGCCCCTTGTAAGGAGCGAGCAGGATTACGATTCCCGTCACCAGGCACAGCGCGCCCGACACGAGGTTGAACATCGGATTTGAAAAAAGGCTTTCGCCCGCGGCGTCTTCCTGAAAGTCGTCCACGCCGGGAATTTCAGGCGACGCGCTTTCATCGAAGCCGCCATCCAAATCCACGTCAGAAGAATTTTTGCCGTAGACGCAAATCAATCCGCAGATGAGGTTCAGCAGAACCGACAAAAAATAAAACTGCGCCATATTTCCCCCTCCAAAAAGCCATGCCGATTACAAGCGACGCACGCTCCAAAAAGCCGCGCGAAATTGCCAAGAAAAAATTGGCGACATTTTAAGGCAATTTTTTTCAAAAACATTCGTTTCATCGCTTCACATTCGCATTCAATTCAATCCGCTCGCCGAGAATTTCCACCTGCGCGCGCACTTTAATTATATCATAATTCGGAACGTTTGTCCGCAAAAAAAATTCTTTTTTTTGCAAAAAACCGCTTTTCTGCGAACGCGTGGCGATTTCACTTTCGGCATCGAAAAAATCGAAAACCGCCGCCGCCTCGAGCTTTTCGGCGACGTATTCGTCGATGCGGAAATTCTTGTCGCGCAGGCTTTTTTGCAAAGCGTGGATTTTGACTTGCGCCAAAATTTCATCTCCATAGGCAAACGCGCTCAGCTCGCATTCGAAGCCCGCGCACACGCCGAGCGTCGGATTTTGAAGGAAACTCACGCCGAGCACGACGACAAAAAAAAGCGCGACCGTAAAGAGCATTATTCGGTTGAATTTGTTCGCGACCAAAATCTTGAAAAATCCTTTCTCGACCTTCATTTTTCCGCTGTAAAAATCCTGCACGATTTTCGGCGCGTTTTTTATCCGCTCTTCGCGGTCGTAGCGGAACGACAAATCGTCTTCGTTCTCCGCATAGCCTTCTTGAATTCCGTGGTAAAATGACATTCGCGCTCCTATTCGTTTTCCGTGAACGAACGCGCCAAATCATCGGTGCGCCACCACACGACCTTGGCGTTTTCCTGCCCGGCGAGCAACGCGCTTATGATTCCGGACGCGCTCAAATTGAACGCGCTGTAAACCGTGCCTTTCGTGTCATAGCTCAAAAAGCGCCTCACGATGCGCGAAGAATCCGCATGGACCATCTGCACGACGAAGCCCGAATCCACCGCGATCGTGAAAAAGAGCCAGCCCGAATCCGACACGCCCATAAAGTCATAGGAGAGCTTGTAAGTCTGCTTGGCGAAGCCTTGCGTGATCGACTCTTCGTAGGGCGGAATCTCAATCGGCTTGCCATAGTCGCCGCTCGACAAGTCATAGGGGAAAATCACGGTCAGCACTTCGCCCGTGCCGCCTTGCCCTTTGGAGTCGATGGAATTTTCGTAGAAGTCGGCCTTTATGAAAAGCCTCGCCGAATTGAAGTCCGGCACGATGTTTTCCACTTCCACGAAACGCGTTACCCCCGCCCTTGCTTCTCCATAGTCGGGAACGTCGGAATGTCTCACGAGAATGTCGTGCAAAAGACTGCCGTCCGAATTGTAGCAAAAGACTTGAAGTCCATCGCTCACGATGCAGACCACGAAAAGGCGGTCGTCGGAAGTCGTGTAAATGTTCTTTATATATGGAAACGGCGTTCCTCCGATTCCCTGCTGCCCGATGTAATTCTCAAACGAATCGGAATTGAAGCGCAGGACGACTTGCCGCAAATTCTTTCCGTCGGCCACCTCGTGCCTTTCTTTGGGCAAAGTCTCCACCACATAAAAATGCAGGCGCGAGTCCATCGCCAAAAACGAAGGCTCGTAGAAAGGATACGAAACCGTTTTCCTCGTGCTGTAATTCGAAGCGTCGTCCGCGCCCTCCTCGTCAAAAAGCGGCGCGGGATTCGATTTCGGATTGTAATAAAGCGTGAGCAAATCGCCGTAGGAATTCATCCGCAGAATTTTTTTCGACTTTCCGTTCGAGATGAAAAAGAATCCGTCACGCATCGCGAGCCGGGTGTTTATTTCGCCCGTCGAATTCAAGTCGAACAAGTTGATTTGGTCTTCGAGATTTCCGTAGTCCAAAGTGAATTTTTCCTCGCGCTGGATGCTCGACAGGTCGGAGTTCTTTCCGCACGAGAAAACCGAAAGAGAAAAAACCGAAAATGCCGCGAGCGCGAAAAAATTTCCGCCGAGCCTTTTCGCAGAAAAACGCCGCGACGGATTTTTCAGAGCCGCCGTCTCAAACTTTTCCATGGCAGTTTTTGTATTTCTTTCCAGAACCGCATGGGCACGGATCGTTGCGGCCGACTTTCGGCATCGTTCGGCGGACGGTGACGTTTTGCCTTTGCGCGGCGCGCTGCATCGCGCTTGTGCCGGTCTGCCGCCTTGCCGCGTCCGCGCTGAACCCTTGGTTTCCCTGCGCGCCAAAATTCTGCCCGGCTTCGTCATGCCGCGCGTTCATCTGGCTTTGCATCGCGTTTTCGGCGGCGCGTTGCCTTGCGGCGATGGCTTCGGGCGAAAGCTTGATTTTCACCTTGAACACGCGGGAAACGATCGTGTTCCGAATCGAATCCATCATGTCGTAGAAAATGTTGAAGCCGTCAATCTTGTATTCGGTGAGAGGATTTTTCGAGCCGTATGTGCGTAGCGAAACCGCCTCGCGCAACGCTTCCAACGCTTCCAGCTGGTCGAGCCATTTTTTGTCGATGAGCTGGACGTACTGGTAGCGGATGAACATGTTGAAATTCTCTTTGCCGACCAAAGTTTCCTTTTGCGTGATGTCGTTCTGAAGCTCGGCCTTGACTCCTTCGGCCGTGAGCCGCTCGGCGGGAAGCGCGAATCCGAACGAGGATTTCACTTCCTCGGAAACGGACTTCACGTCGGCGCGCTTTTTTCCATACTGTCCGAAGATGTCATCGACGAAATCGTTGGCGTTTTGCAGGACGCGCCCCGAAAGGTTCTCGTCGCAGAGAATCGCGTCGCGCTGGCTGTAGATCGTGGAACGCTGCTCGTTTAGAACGTCGTCATAGTCGAGCAAGTGCTTTCGGATTTCAAAGTTGCGCTCCTCCACCTTGTGCTGGGCGCGCTCGATTCCGCGGTTGAGCATCGGATGGTCGATAGGCTCGCCCGGCTCCATTCCGATTCTCGTCATTATGTTTTTCATGCGTTCGCCGCCGAAAAGCCGCATCAAGTCGTCGTCCATGGAAATGAAGAATTTCGAGCGTCCCGGATCTCCCTGCCGTCCAGAGCGTCCGCGAAGCTGGTTGTCGATGCGGCGGCTTTCGTGACGTTCCGAGCCAATTACGTAAAGTCCGCCGAGCGACTTCACTTCCTCGTAGTCGGAAAGCCATTTTTCCTTTTCGAGCTTGAGCGCGGCCTCGTACTGCTCCGGCGTGGCTTCCGCGCCAGCGCGCTTTCTCGCGCGCATCTCGGGATTGCCGCCGAGCTTGATGTCCGTTCCGCGTCCCGCCATGTTCGTGGCGATCGTGACCGCGCCCTTCGCGCCGGCCTCCGCGATGATGAGGGCCTCGCGCGCGTGGTTCTTCGCGTTCAGGACTTCGTGGCGCACGCCCTTCCTCGTGAGCAATGCCGAAAGGTGCTCGGACTTTTCCACGGAAATCGTTCCCACCAAAACCGGCTGCCCCTTCGCGTGGGCCTCCTTTATTTCCGCGCAAATCGCCTCCCACTTGTCGCTTTCGTTCAGATAAACCTCGTCGTTCTCGTCCTTGCGGGCGACAGGCTTGTTCGTCGGAATCGCGACGACGTCGAGCTTGTAGATTTTGTTGAATTCGATGGCCTCGGTCGCGGCGGTGCCTGTCATTCCCGAAAGCTTGTCGTACATTCGGAAGAAATTCTGGAAAGTGATGGTCGCCATCGTCCGGTTTCGCTGCGCGATCCGCAAATGCTCCTTCGCCTCGATCGCCTGGTGAAGCCCGTCTCCGTAGCGACGGCCTTCGAGGACGCGCCCAGTGAATTCATCGACAATCTGGACTTGTCCGTCCTTCACGAGATAATCGACTTCTGCCTTGTAGAGCCTGTGGGCGCGGACGGCCTGCGTGAAATAATGCACGAACTCGAAATTCTCCTCGTCGAAAACCGTCGTTCCCGCCGCGATGAGATTGTGCTTGTGCAAAATGTCATCGATCTTGTTCATTCCCTTGTCGGTGAACGAGACGCGCTTGGACTTTTCGTCGAGCGTGTAGTCGCCCTGCATCGCCGCGCGCTCTTCGGGAGTCATCTGCACTTCGTCGGGATAGTCGCCGGTGGCGGGATCTTTTTCCACTTCCGTAAGAAGCCCGACGTATTTGTCCACCTCGTGATATTTGTAGGTGTCGTCCTCGCCCTGTCCCGAAATGATGAGCGGAGTTCGCGCCTCGTCAATCAAAATCGAGTCGATTTCATCGACCACGCAGAACGAGAACCCGCGCTGGACCTTCCTGTCCAAATCGATGCACATGTTGTCGCGAAGATAGTCGAAACCCAGCTCGTTGTTCGTGCCGTAAGTGATGTCGCAATTGTACGCCGCGCGACGCGCCTCGCCGTCCATGTTCGAGAGAATCGCGCCCACGGTCTGCCCCAAAAGCGCGTAGACGGGACGCATCCAGTTCGAGTCGCGCTCGGCAAGATAGTCGTTCACGGTGACGATGTGAACGCCCTTTCCCGAAAGCGAGTTGAGGTAAGCCGCGGCGACGCACATCAAGGTCTTTCCTTCGCCGGTCTTCATTTCCGTGATGCGGCCGGAATGCAGGACGAGCGAGCCCATGAGCTGCACGTCGTAAGGACGCTCGCCCAAAATCCTTTTCGATGCCTCGCGCGCCAGGGCGAACGCGTCCACCAAAATGTCGTCGAGAGTCTCGCCGTTCGCGAGCCGCTCCTTGAATTTTTTCGTCTGCAAAGGGAATTCTTCGTCCTTCAGTGAGACCGCCCATTCCTCGCGGGCGTTTATCTTTGCCACAATGGGACGCAGCTTTTTTACTTCGCGTTCGTTCTGAGAGCCGAAAATCGCGGTCAAAATTTTGTCGATAACCATATTAGCATAGTATAGCAAAAATGAAAGGAAGTTTCAATAGGAGCGCAAAAAATTGTCGCTAAAAAAAACGGCGCGAGCGAGGAGAGGTGGTGGCGGCACGCCGTAGGCGCGTTTCGGAACGAAGTGGAGCAATGAAATTTTGGATGGCGCGCCTTTAATAAAATGAAAATTTCGCGGGACAAATCAGTCGCTGGTTTTGGGCGTTCTTTGCTTTGCGAATTTTTTCTTCAAGGCTTCCTCCACAATCGGCGGAACCATTTTTCCCACGTCGCCTCCGTAGCGCGCCAATTCTTTGATTGCGCTTGAGCGGATCGTGAAGTATTTTTGTTCGGTGGGGACAAAAAGCGTTTCCACTTCGTCTGCCAGCGAGCGGTTCACCAAAGCGAGATCGAACTCGTATGAAAAATCATTGGCGTTGCGGATTCCGCGCAAAAGCACTTTCGCGCCCACTTTCCGCGCGTATTCCACGACGAGCGTGTTCGCCGCATGGACGGTGACATTTTCGAATTCTTTTGTCATCTTTTGGAGCATCTTCACGCGCTCCTCGGCGGAAAAAAGCGATGACTTGTCCGGATTTACCGAAACGAGCACGTCTATTGAATCGAACAACCTTCGCGCGCGCTCGATTACGTTCAGGTGGCCGTAAGTGGGCGGGTCGAAACTTCCCGGAAAAATTGCGATTTTCATAAAATCAATTATAATCCATTTGACTAAATCAAACAATAGTGCTATACTGTTTTTTATGAAAATAAAGATATTTGTGTTGCTTTCCGCATTGTTTTTCGTGATGTGCTTCTTTTCCTGCAAGTCAACCGAACAGGAAAAAGTTCCGGACGAAAAGATTGAGGAATCCAACAAGGCTGAGAAACGAAACTCGGAAGATGACGCGGAATATCGGCGTTCGGTGGGAGCGGAAAAAAGCATTTCGCTCGACACGTTCAACGCGGACAAGGCCGCGATAGTCAAAAAAATATCCGAGCTTAATGTGATTATGGCGAAGCGGGATTACAATTCGTGGCTCAAGTACATAGAGCCTGAATCCCAAAAATACTGGTCCAGCGCGCCAAATTTGGCGAAGGCTTCGGAAAAACTTCCCAAAAATGTAAAAGGACTGAAACTCCGCACATTGCAGGACTATTTCATCTATGTGTTCATTCCTTCGCGCAACGGCCGCACGATTGATGAGATTCGGTATAATTCCGCAGATTCGATACGGGCGGTTCAAATATCCAAGAACGAGGACGGCGGTAACAGCATCGTGGTCTACTATAATTTCGTCAGGCAGAATGGCGATTGGAAAGTTTACCTTCCGAGGCTATAACTTTGCAATTTGTTCTTGATTTTTCGGAAAGTGTGTGCTATAATTGTACAACTTTATCGAATAAATTGTTATTTTAGACAAGGAGATTCTTATGAAAATCAGAATGATTTCACTTTGTGTCGTGGCTGGTCTCGTTTTTGGAACAGCCGCTTTCGCCGAGGAAACCGAAACTTCCGTAGAAAGCGTATACTTGAGTTCTATGGATGACGTCATCATCACGGAGCTTGCAAATGCCGACGAGCGCGAGAACAAGGAAGTCGCGCTTCAGTATCTTCGCGATGCCGCCGAAGGAGGAAACGTTTCTCCGGATATGATGATGGCTTTGGAGCATCTTGCGGGAGAGGGAATCAACACGCAGAGCCGCATGAAAGGTCGCGTGATGAACAATTTCCCGGACATTCGCCGCGAGGCCTGTCTCATACTTGGGCAGGTGGGCACGGATGACGCTGCGATTACGCTCAACAAAATCGTCAAGACGGACAACGAGCCGATGGTGCTTTCCGCGGCCATTCACTCTTTGGGAGAAATCGGCTACAACGACAACGACGAAGTGAGCAATGCCATCGCGTTCTATTCGAATAAATTCGAGTCGATGAATCCTTCGAGCAGCCTTGCTTTGGAAGTGGTGAACGCCTATGAAAAACTTTCAGGAAACATAAAGGATACGAAGCCTGTGATTAACTCGCTTCAGAGAATCGCGACTGACTATCATTTTGTGAAGCCTGTAAGGGATCGCGCGCAGGAAGTCTTGAACAAGATGCGCTCTTCTAGCAACGACAGCAAAAAGAAGAAATAGTGAGAGATGCGGGATTTGAACCCGCAACCTTCGGCTCCGGAGGCCGACGCTCTATCCAGTTGAACTAATCTCTCGAGGAATTTCCATTCTACATAACTCGGGAGATTTGGTCAATAGGTTTGTCTCGAAAAGCGCGTTCGTTTGTTTTTGGAAATTCTTAAGTTTTGAAAAGCGATATTTATGGAAAATATAATTTTGGCCTCCAGTTCGCCGCGCAGACAAGAGATTCTCAAAATGATGCGCATTCCTTTTCAGGTAATCGCGCCGAATCTTGACGAGTCTTTGTACACGGCAAAAAATCCTCTCGAACTGCCCGAAGTCATCGCAAAGGCGAAAGTACAGGCGGTCGTCCGTACGCTTCCGCCCAAGCAGGTGATTCCGTGGGTTTTGGGCGTGGACACGCTCGTCGTGATGAACCAAAAAATCTACGGAAAGCCCAAAGATCCCGACGAGGCGTTGACGTTCTTGAAGGAACTTCAGGGACACACGCATCAAGTGGTGACTTCGCTCGCGCTTTACAACGGGCGCACGCACATCGCGACGATGAGCACGAGCATCGCGAAGGTGACTTTCGCGCCGATGAGCGACGAGGAAATCGAGTGGTATTTGGACACGGGCGACTGGCACGGCGCGGCGGGCGGCTACAGGATTCAAGGCTTGGCGTCGTGCTTCGTCACGAAAATAGAAGGAACGTCTTCATGCGTGGTGGGCTTGCCTATTTTTGAACTTTATGATATGCTAAAAAAACAAGGCTATTCGATAATCGACTGACCTTGAAGAAGCAGGAAAGTTTAAAATTTGCGTCAAAAGGTCGCCGCAAATTTTGACTTCGAGTTTTTTGCAGAAACTCGCGTAATCAATGCGATTTTTCGCTTCGCCGCAAAATCGCGATTTCAATAATTTCAGAAATTTCAATTTCTGAAATTATTGAAAATTTATGGAACGTTGTTCCTAAAAAATTTCCAAAGGCTCAAAGCCTTTGAGTAACAGAGTTCGGAGTCGGAAAATTGAAATTCCGACGGGAAGGAGAAAAACATGGCTGTTGTTACCATGAAAAACCTGCTTGAATCCGGAGTGCATTTCGGACATCAAGTAAAACGCTGGGATCCGCGCATGGCCAAATACATTTTCGGCGCGCGCAACGGAATCCACATCATCGACTTGCAGAAGACAATCACTGCAATCAAAGAAAGCTACGAAGTCATCCGCAAGACTGCGGCCTCGGGAAAGTCGGTCCTTTTCGTAGGAACGAAAAAGCAGGCGCAGCAGGCCGTCCAAAAAGAGGCGGAGCGTTGCGGACAGTTCTACGTGAACAACCGCTGGCTTGGCGGAATGCTCACGAACTTTTCCACAATCAAAAAATCGCTTCAGCGTCTCAAGAAAATCGAAAAGATGGAAGTGGACGGCACGTTCCAGAATTTGACGAAAAAGGAAGTGGCCGCGCTTTTGAAGGAAAAGGCGAAGCTCGAAAAGAACCTCGGCGGAATCAAGGAAATGAAGGAACTCCCCGGCGCGATTTTTGTGATTGACACGCACAAAGAGCAGATTGCCGTGGCGGAAGCCAAGCGCATGGGAATTCCCGTCGTGGCCGTGGTGGACACGAATTCAAATCCCGAAGGCATCGACTACCCCATTCCGGGCAACGACGACGCGATTCGCGCGATCAGCCTCTTCACTTCAATCATCGCGAACGCCGTGATGGAAGCGAACAACGAGGAAGGCCTCAAGATCATCGAAACGCTCGGCGACGACGATGACGTTCAGACCGACGCCGTGGTAAAGCACGACGACGTTGAAATCGACGACTACGCGAACTATCAGCCGACGGAGCAGAAAGAGGAAGACATCAAGGCGAACGAAGCCGATTCCATCGTTGACGAAGACGAGATGTACAAATAAACCAAATTTAAACTGGAGAAAAAAATGGCAATATCAATGGCAGATGTCAAGGCTTTGAACGAAAGCACGGGCGCGGGACTTTTGGCCTGCAAGAACGCGCTTGCCGAAGCCAACGGCGACACGAAGGAAGCCGCCAAAATATTGAAGGAAAAAGGCCTCGCGGCCGTGGCGAAGCGCAGCGAGCGCGCCACCAGCGAAGGCCGAATTTTCGTGCGGAAGCTCGAGGACAAAATCGTCCTCATCGAAGTGACATGCGAGACGGATTTCGTCGCGAAAAACGCGGACTTCATCGCTACTGGCGAAAAGCTTCTCGACGTGACGCTTGAAAAAGGCTACACGAAAGTGGAACAGGAGCACAAGGACATTCTCATGGAACTCGCCACGAAAATCCGCGAGAACATGACTGTCGCCAAAGTGAGCGTCGTCGCGATTCCGCAAGGCGCGGTGGCGGCATCTTACGTCCACTCTGATTTCAAGACCGCGAGCGCGGTCGTCATCAAAGGCTCGGCGGACGAAGCCGTAAAGACTTTCGCCTACGACTGCTGCATGCACTTGGCGGCCTTCACTCCGGCGTACCTCAAAGCCTCGGACGTTCCACAGTCGTACATCGACGAGCAGACGGAAATCTTCAAGGCGCAGATGGACCAGGACGAAAAGATGGCGGCGAAGCCCGAAAACGTCAAGGCCGGAATCTTGCAGGGCAAAGTGAAAAAGCATCTTTCCGAAATTTGCTTCGTGGACCAAATGTTCGTAAAGGACGACAAAGTTACGGTCGCGAAGAAAATCGAAGAAGTGGGAAAGAGTGTCGGCGCGACGCTGGAATTCGGCGAAATCGTGCTTGACGTTCTTGGAAAAGAATAAAATTTGCTGCGGGCGAACGGCGAAAAACTCGGACGCGGATTTTGGAAAAATTCCGCGTTCCGCCATTTCGCATTGAATTCGCTCGCTGCGAAACGCATTTATCAGGGAAAATTATGTCAACTGAATCTTCAAAGGAAAGAATGGAAAAGACAATCGCCTCGCTCAAGGATTCGTTCAACGCGATCCGCACGGGTCGGGCGAGCGCGAGCATTTTCGACAGGGTGCGCGTGGACTACTACGGGCAGAAATCGCCGCTCAACCAAGTGGCGACGGTTTCCATTCCGGAGGCGCGAACCGTCATCATAAATCCGTTCGACAAGTCGCTCATCACCGAAATCGAAAAGGCGATTCTCGCCGCGGATTTGGGACTGAATCCTTCGAATGACGGAAAAGTCATCCGCATCGCGATTCCGCCGCTCACCGCCGAACGCCGCAAGGAACTCACGAAGCAGGCGAAGGCCACGGCGGAAAATTCTCGCACCGCGATCCGGAACATCAGGCGCGACGAAAACGAGGATTTGAAAAAGCGGCAGAAGGCTGGCGAAATCACCGAAGACGAGCTAAAGAAATTGGGCGACGACCTTCAGAAGTCCACCGACAAATTCATCGCGGAAATCAATTCGATTTACGACGCGAAAGAAAAGGAAATAATGGACTGATGCCTTCGGATTTTCGCAGCGAAAATTCAATTCCTCGCCATGTGTCCATCATTATGGACGGAAACGGACGCTGGGCGCAAAAGCGCGGACTTCCGCGCACCGCCGGCCACAAGGAAGGCTTGGAAAGCGCGAAGCGCATCGTGCGTGCCGCGTCCAATTTGGGCATAAAATACGTCACGCTCTATACGTTTTCCACGGAAAACTGGAAGCGCGCGCAGGAAGAAGTGGGCTATTTGATGGGCCTGATAAAAGGCCATTTGCGAGCCGAATTTGAATTTTACAAGGAAAACGAAATCCGCATCGAGCACATCGGAAATCTTTCCGGGCTTCAGCGCGACGTGCGGGACGAAATCCTGAACGCGAAAAAGGACACCGAGCATTTTTCGGGAACTACGGTGGTCCTGGCGATAAATTACGGCGGGCGCGACGAAATCGTTCGGGCGGCGCAAAAATTGCTTGAAAAAAACGCCGCCTCGCAGGGAAAAAATATTTCGGAAGAAAATTTCAGCGCGGAATTCGACATGCCAGATTTGCCGGAAGTGGATTTGCTCGTGCGGACTGGCGGCGAAAAGCGTTTGAGCAACTTTTTGCTTTGGCATGCGGCCTACGCCGAGCTGCTTTTCACCGACACGCTTTGGCCCGACTATGACGTGGAGGAATTCGAGCGCGACGTGAAGGAATTTTCGGCGCGGAACAGGCGGTTCGGCGGCGTGGATTCTTCGGGAGGCGCAAGATGAACAAACTCGTTCAAAGGCTTTTGGTCTTTTTTCTCGGAATTCCAATTGTTCTCGGTTTCGTCTATTTTGACGCGTTCTCGCATCTTCCGTTCAACGCACTGCTGGCAGTAGTTTCAGCCATCGCCGCCAATGAACTTTGCGCCATATTTTCCTCGGGAGGGGAAACTTTGCCGAAGTCAGTGGTGGTTTCGCTGTGCGCAGCGATTCCGGCCTTCACTTACGTCGGCATGGCGTTTCTAAAAGGCCATCACCTTTGCAATGTCGCGCTCGTTGCGGCTGTGTTCATAATTTTCGCATTCGAAATATTTTCCGCAAAGACTTTCGAAAAATCAAACGCCCGCATAGCGCGCTCTGTCTGCGCTCTTTTTTATGCGGGATATTTACCTTCGTTCATCACGAACATTTCCTTGATGCAATTTTCTACCGAGCATCTTGTGACTTTTCTTGTGATGGTGTTCATAAGCGACAGCGCGGCGTGGCTGTTCGGAATGCTCTTCGGAAAAAACAATCGCGGAAAAGTCGCGGCAAGCCCCAACAAAAGCATCGCGGGATTTGTGGGCGCGTACCTCGGCTGCATATTGGTGGCTTTCCTTTCTTCATATTTGGTGTTTCCTTCGGCGTTCAATGCGTTCGGGCAGCACAAGGCGATTCGTGTGCTTGCCTTGGGAATCGTAGTTTGCACAGCGAGCATCGTGGGCGACCTTGCCGAAAGCGTTTTCAAGCGCAGCGCGAACATCAAGGACAGCGGAAAAATAATTCTCGGACGCGGCGGCATTTTGGACTGCGTTGATTCCGTGTTCATGGCGGCTCCGTTCTATTTCTATTTGGTGACATTCTTGTTTTCTACTTTCGCAATATGAAAATGAAAGACATTCTCGTTCTTGGAGCCACGGGTTCCATCGGAAAAAGCACGCTCGACTTGGCGCGTCGCCACAAAGAAAAATTCCGCGTGGTCGGGCTTCATGCCCATTCTCAAAAGGAAAAGCTTGATTATCTCGCGGCCGAATTCCAGTGCCGCGCGACACTTTCTTCTCTCGAAGGCGACGACGGCATCGCGAAACTTCTCGACGCGACAAAGCCTCAAATCGTGGTGAACGGCATCGCGGGAAGCGCGGGCTTGATTCCCAGCCGCTTGGTCTTGGAACGCGGAATCGACCTCGCGCTCGCAAACAAGGAAAGCGTCGTGATGGCGTGGACGCTCGTAAAGGAAGCCGCGCTCAAAAGCGGCGCGAAAATCATCCCTGTGGACAGCGAGCACAGCGCGGTGTTCAATTTGATTTCATTTTGCGGACGCGAAAAGATTGCGGAAATCGTCCTCACTGCGAGCGGCGGTCCTTTCAGGAATTTCAGCGAAGAGGAACTTGCGAACGCGACTCTCGCTGACGCGCTGAAGCATCCGACTTGGAACATGGGAAAAAAGATTACGGTGGATTCCGCGACTCTCGCCAACAAAGGGCTTGAAGTCATCGAGGCTTGCAGGCTTTTCGACATGCCGAGCGAGCGCGTGGAAGTCGTGGTGCATCCTGAAAGTTTGGTCCACTCGCTCGTTCGCACTACGGACGGAATTCTCTATGCGCAGATTTCCGAGCCTGACATGCGCCATCCGATAATGGGCGCGCTTTGCTTTCCAGAATATGTGGAAAGCGGATTGGAAAAATTCTCGCTTGCCGGGCACAACATGAGTTTCATGCAGCCGCGACGCGACGCGTTTCCTCTTTTGGACGCGGCTTATTCCGCCGTTTCAAAAGGTCCGCTTTATACTATCGCATTCAACGCTGCCGACGAAGTGGCGGCGAACGCTTTCATCGAAGGCAAAATAAAATTCTTGCAGATTGCGCAAGTGGTTCAAAAGACGCTCGAAATGGACTGGAACGGAAGCCTTTCGTCTTGGGACGACGTTTTCCGATGCGACAAGGCGGCGCGGGCGGCCGCGGAGGATTTGCTTTGAACATAGTCATTGGGCTTTTCGTTTTGGGCGTGATAGTCTGCTTCCACGAATTGGGGCACTTCGCCGCCGCGCGGATTTTCGGTGTCAAAGTGGAATCGTTTTCCATCGGCATGGGACCGATTCTTTTGCACAAGACGTTCCGCGGCACGGACTACAGGCTCTCGCTTTTTCCCATAGGCGGCTATTGCGGAATGAAAGGCGATAAGGATTTCGCGAAAGCCATCGAGGAAAAACTTCCGTACATCGCAGGCGAAAAAGATTCGCTCTACGGCGTGCACCCGATGAAGCGGGCGGCCATCGCGTTCGCAGGTCCGCTTTTCAATTTGATCATGGCGTGCGCGGCCTTCACGGTGATTGCGATGACGGGCTACACATACTACACGAGAAGCGCGACAATCATAATTCCCGAAAACGCATCGTTCAAATCCCCCGCCCGCGAAGCCGGCATAATTTCAGGCGACACGATCACCAAGATAAACGGAATAAAGATAAACGATTTTTCCGACATCCACGCGGAAATTTCCTCGCGCCCGGACGAAGATGTCGTCGTGGAAGTGTGCCGAGGAAACGAAATGCTCGTGTTCACGGCGCATACGCTTTTGGACAAGAAAAGCGGAGCCGGCATTCTAGGAGTGCAGAGCACTGACGAAGTCATATCGAAGGAAATGCCAAGGTATTCGCTTTTTCCGGCTTTGTGGCAAGGCGTTTCGCAGACTGTCAAAATGATTTCGCTCATGGCAAAGAGCCTCGGAGTGCTTTTCAAGGGCGTGGACGTAACGAACGCGGTTTCAGGTCCTGCGCGAATAAGCAGCATGTTGGGCGAAAGCACGCGCCACGGATTCTCGAAAGATTTCAGGACTGGAACGGTGGTGCTGTGCCAATTCATCGCGCTCATAAGCGTCTCGCTTTTCATAATGAACCTGCTTCCAATCCCCGTGCTCGACGGCGGCATGATTCTTTTCGCGCTGATTCAAGCCGCGACCAAAAAGCAGATTCCGCCGAAAATCCAATACAGGATTCAAATCATCGGAGTGCTGCTGATAGCCGCGCTTTTCGCGCTCGGGCTTTCAGGCGACATACGATATTTCGTAAACCGCGCGAAGGGATAGGGCGCACTTGCAAAGACGCGGTATATCTGCTATAATTTTTCGACATGGAAAAAAAGAATTATATCAACAAAAATTTATATGACATTTCGTTTTCGATGCGAAGGGAGCGCACACGAAAAATTAGGAATATCTTGCTTTTCGTGTTCCTGTTCCTTTTTTCGCTCAATGCGATTCTCGCGTACCTGATAAAACCTGTGAAACAATCTTCTCTTTCGATGGATCCGAACATCGCGCGGAATTCTTTTTCGCTTGTCACGCCATGCGCGCTTTTTTGCGAGGACAAAATCCGCCGTGGAGAAATCGTGCTGATTTCGCGTCCCGAAAAAAAATCCGCCACGTTCCTGCAAAATGCCGCAGGCGTGTTTTTCCGTGTGCTCACGTTCCGCAGATTTTTTAACGAGAATCTTTTTTTGAGCCGAATCGTGGCGCTTCCTGGCGATACGATTTACATGAAAGATTTTGTGCTTTATGTTACTCCGAAAGGCGAGCCTTTTTCTTACACGGAATTCGAACTCAATCAAATTCCGTACAGCATTGATATCCGTGTGCCGCCGCCAAATTGGGATAGGCTGATTGGCGTTCACGGCGACTTTGAAAAAATGACGCTCGGCGAGGACGAATATTTTGTGCTTGCCGACAACAGACTTTCTTCGATGGATTCGAGAATGTTCGGCGCGGTGAAAAAAAACTTGATAAAGGGCAAAGTCGTCCTGACATACTTTCCATTCAAGCAGTTCCGCATTTTCCGCTCGAAGGCGCGAAAGTAAATGCTCCTTTACATTCACGTTCCTTTTTGCATTGCAAAGTGCGGCTACTGCGATTTTTTCAGCGCGAATCCGCGCGATGTTTTTTGCAAAAGCGCGTTCACGATGCGTGACTACATTGAAGCCGTGTCAAACCAAATCGAATTCCTTGCGGCGCGTTTCGGCGTGAAAAATTTTTCTTCTGTTTACATAGGCGGGGGAACGCCAAGCATATTGGGCAAAGCGGAATTGGAGTTGCTTTTCGCTTCGATTAAATCTTCGTCTGCCGTTTTGCAAGATGCGGAATTCACGATTGAAGCCAATCCAGAAAGCGTTACGGAAGAATTCTTGAAAGCCGCTCAATTTGGTGGCGCGAACAGACTTTCGCTCGGCATACAATGCGCGGACGACAAGGTTTTAAAATCTGTCGGGCGCAGAACGAGCCGTGCGCAGATATTGGAAGCCGTGCGCCTCATAAAAAAATTCTGGCATGGGCAATGGTGCGCCGATTTCATTGCAGGGCTTCCGCTTCAAACAAAAGAGAATCTGCGCGACGATTTGAATTTCGCGTTCAAAAATGGAGCGGCGCACATCTCGCTCTATGCTCTTTCACTTGAAGAAGGAACGCCGCTTGAAAAAAGCGTTTCGTCCGGCGCGACAAAATATGATGCGGATTTTGCCGACGAACTTTGGTTTTTCGGGCGGGACATTTTGGAAAGACTTGGTTTTTCGCAATATGAAATTTCAAACTTCGCGCTTCCCGGCCACGAAAGCAAACACAATGGCGGCTATTGGCGACTTTGCGATTATCTTGGAGCGGGTGCCGGAGCGGTCGGCACGATTTGGATGGGAAACAGGAATTCGAATTTCTGGGAAAATTCGGCGCAAGAAAAAAAAGGCGCGCGCTTTACGAACACTCGCGATGTAAATGAATACATCAAATTTTGGAAGGAATTCAAATGGACGGGCGAGGGTGAACTTCCATTTTCTCCTGGCGAGTTCGAGCCAATCGACTTGCAGACGGAAGAAAAAGAATTCCTTATGATGGGATTTCGCACGACGCGCGGAATCTGCGAAAATGAATATCACGCTCGCTTCGGGAAAAATTTGGCGGAACGTCTCGGCGCGGAAAACGGAACTTTCGAAAAATGGCGCAAAAAAAAATTCGCGCTCGTCACGCAAAAAAATGGCGAGACTTTCTATTCCCTTACGCGCGAAGGTCTTTTGTTTCTGAACAGATTTTTGCTTGAACTCTAGCGGCGAAAATGAAATTTATTCGCGGATTACTTTTGTCGTTCCTTCCAAAAACGAGACGATTGCGGAAGGCTTCGCGTCCGTTTTGTCTCCGTCCGAAACAATCATTTCCACTTCGCTTTCAAATTCGGCACGAATTTCTTCCACGGATTTCAGCGCGCTTTTTCCTGAACGGTTCACGCTTGTGGAATAAATCGGAGCGCCGCACAGCCTGATGACTTTCCGAAGCCATTCATCTTTTGGACAACGGAAAGCGGTGGTGTTGCGCCCCGTGATTTTTTTGTAGTGCGCATTGTTCTCGACGATTATGGTCAAAGGTCCTGGCCATTTTCCGAAAATTTCCTTGGGCAAAATTCTGTCGGTGTAATTGTAGACGCTTTCAGGTTCGCTCAATAATTCTATGAAAGGCTTGTCTTCGTCGCGCCCTTTTATTTTTCGGATGATTTTGTCCGTGCCGAATTCGCAAGGTTCGCACGAAACGATTCCGCTGAAGCCGTATACGGTGTCTGTCGGAATTATTACGATTTTTCCTTCTTTGAGTGCGGATGAAATTCGCTCCGCAGAATCTTTTTCAGATTTGGGCAACGTCATAGACTGGAATTCCCTCGATGGTTTCAAAGTCGCGCGAGGGCTTGCGAGAAAAGTTTCTTTTCACTCCATAGGAAACGTCGAACAAAGCGAGCACGAAAAATACGAGAAGTCCGACGGCTGCCGCCGCGCCCTTGGAAAACCATTCGCCCACGAATACTACGGGATGGCTTTTGAGCACCGTGCCCATTTCATACATGAGCGAGTCGGACACTCCAAGCCCTTTTATCTTTACGAGCTTTTCACCGGGGAACACATAGTCCAGTTTCCGCGCGTAAGCGGCGATTACGTCCATGTCGCTGCGCATCGCGGCTTTTTCCAAATGCAAGTCGTCGTTTATTTTCTGTATTTCCTGCGTGTGGGCGCTGATGATTCGCTTTTGCTCCTCCATCTGCCTTTGCGCCCAAATGCCGTTTTCTCCGCACGTTATCGAAAGCAAAACGTACACGCAAGTTCCGGCAAGCAGGGAAATCAAATATTTCATCGTAGCCATTTTACAGATTATCGGCAAAAAAAAACTTTTCTTCATAAATATTTGCCTTTTGCGTATATTGATTTTATCATTGCAAAATAACTCAAGTCGTGATATAATCTTATATTATGATTTCCAAATATTTC
>CAZZFL010000020.1:0-4114 GCA_964653395.1 uncultured Treponema sp.
CGGCGCGATTTTTTCCACTTCGTCCTTTCCCAAAATCGGAGGATACAAAACCGTGCGGAATTCGCGGCGTTCGCATGGAAGCGCGGAAACGGCTTTTATCGAGCGCAAGATTTTTCCGCCCAAATCCCGGGCGTTCGCGCCAAGTTCTGCGTAGCGTTCGGGTGAAGTCTTCACGTCAAGCGCGACATAATCCGGCGCGAAACGCTCGTCGGAAAAAAGCTCTTCAAGGCGTTCAGGAAAAGTTCCGTTCGTATCAAGTTTGATTTTGTAGCCGAGCGAGCGCGCGCTCGAAATAAGATTTTTTGCAAGCGAAAAATCGCAAAGCGCCTCGCCGCCGCTCAAGACGAAGCCCGTCAAAACATTGCGCCGCCTTTTCAAATGCCCGACGACTTCCTCGTCGGAAACAAATTGCGGCGCGTCGCCAAGCCCCGAAAAATCCGCATCGACCAAAGGCGCGTTGTAGCAATACGGGCAGCGCAAGTCGCAGCCTCGGACAAAGCACGCCGCCGCGACCCTCCCCGGAAAATCGAGCAAAGTCGTTTTTAAAAGGACGCATTTTTTTTCGGGAGCGAAATCTTTCACGCCATAACCGCAGAAAGAATTTCTTCGATGTCAGGAACGTTGTGCGCCCGCGAAACTTCATTGCCGCTTTCGTCGTAGAAAATCACCGTGGGCGCGGAAAAAACTCCCTTGACCGCGGCTTCGGAAAGTCCTTTTTCCGTATCGACATCGACCACGTTTCCTTGAAGCGAAATTCCGAGAAGGAAATTTTTTACGGGCGGACAGTTCGGGCAAGTCCGACGCGCGAAAAGTTCGTAGGATGAAATTCTTTGAGGCGAGGCGGTGTCATAAAAAATTTCAGACTGCTCGACTTCAGGCGATTCGCTTGAAGAAGCCCTTTCAATGCCAGCGTCTTTTTCAAAGGCGTTGCCGGCGGAATTCGCGGAAATCGCATACAACGCAGAATCGCGGAGTTCCAATTCCTTTCGCGGATTTTCAGAAGAATTTTCGGCGGACAATTTCGGACGCGGCGAAACGGTGTCGGGACGCTCGCACTCATCAAGCTCGAACATCTTTCGCTTTTTGAATTCGTCCGCCTTGCCACGATTCCAGTTGCGCACGGCGCGATAGTAGCCGACGATGCGCGCGTAGACTTCGGTCTGCGTTCCGTGCACGTCTTCCAGTTCCGAGCGGACTTGCGCGATTTGCTCGTCAAGCTCCTTCAATTTCGTCTCGTTGTCCATAATTCAATTCCTCCCAAAAAGGCGAAAGGCAAAATATCAATTTTGCTTTTTGCCTTACAAAAAAAACGAAAGCGTTTAAAACTGGCGGACAACTCGCGCCGTCAATTTTAAATGCGATTTTATTCCGTAACAAAATCTATGGCTGAACGGCCGCTTTCGCCAATTCCTCGCGTTCCGCCAAAAGCGCGGAAAGCCGCGCCTTCAATTCGGCCTCTTTTTGCGCCCTGCACTTAGGGCATTCGAAATGCTCGCCCGCGATGTAGCCGTGCACGGGACAAATCGAATATGTCGGCGAAATCGTCAGATACGGAATCCTGTAGTTTTCCATAATCGATTTCACCAAATCGCGGCATGCCTTCCAGTCCTTGATTCGCTCGCCCATGAAAGTGTGGAAAACCGTTCCGCCCGTGTATTTCGTCTGAAGGCTTTCCTGATGGTCAAGCGCCTCGAAAATGTCGCTCGTAAAGTCCACGGGAAGCTGCGTCGAATTCGTGTAGAAAGGCGCGTCCGTGCCGCTCGCGATGATTTCGGGAAAGCGCTCCTTGTCGTGCTTCGCGAGGCGGTACGAAGTGCTTTCGGCGGGCGTGGCCTCGAGGTTGAAAAGCTCGCCAGATTCCTCTTGGAAATCCTGCATTTTTTTCCGCATGTGGTCGAGAATTTTCTGCGCGAAATCCAGCCCCTCGCCGCTCGTGATGTCCTTTCCCAAGAAATTCAGGCAGCACTCGTTCATTCCGCAAAGCCCTATCGTGTTGAAATGGTTTCCGAGCGTCTTCAAATACCGCTTTGTGTACGGGAAAAGTCCCGAATCGTAAAGCCGCTGGATGACCTTGCGCTTTATGCAAAGGCTCTGCTTCGCCAAATCCATGAGATAGTCCAGCCGCCTGAAAAACTGCGACTCGGTCTTGCAAAGGAATCCGATTTGCGGAAGATTTATTGTCACGACTCCGAGGCTTCCCGTGAATTCGTCGCTTCCGAAAAGTCCGCCGCCGCGCTTTCGAAGCTCGCGCTTGTCAAGGCGGAGACGGCAGCACATCGAGCGCACGTCGGAGGGATTCAAGTCGGAATTTACGAAATTCTGAAAATACGGAGTGCCGTAAAGCGATGTCATCTCGAAAAGAAGCCGCGCGTTTTCGCTCGTCCAGTCGAAATCCTTTGTGATGTTGTACGTGGGAATCGGATACGCGAAGCCGCGTCCGTCCGCGTCGCCCTCGAGCATGATTTCAATGAACTGCCTGTTTATCAAGTCCATTTCCTTCTGGCATTCGCCATAGGTGAAATCCTGCTCCACGCCGCCGACAATCGCCTTTTTGTCTTTCAAGTCGTCGGGACAAACCCAGTCCAACGTGATGTTGGAAAACGGAGCCTGGCTTCCCCAGCGGCTCGGAGTGTTCACGCCGTACACGTAACTTTGTATGCATTGCCGGACCTGCTTTTCCGAAAGTCCGTCGATTTTGACGAAGGGCGCGAGGTACGTGTCGAACGAGCTGAACGCCTGCGCGCCCGCCCATTCGTTTTGCATTATTCCCAAAAAATTCACGATTTGGTTCACGAGCGTGGAAAGGTGCGAGGCGGGCTTGGAATTGATCTTGTCCTTCACGCCTCCCAAACCTTCCACGATGAGCTGCCTGAGCGACCAGCCCGCGCAATATCCCGAGAACATCGAAAGGTCGTGGATGTGGAACGCCGCCGACTTGTGCGCCTCGGCGATTTCCTTGGAATAAATGTTGTTGAGCCAATAGTTCGCCGTGATCGTGCCCGAATTGTGCAGGATGAGTCCGCCCAGCGAAAAATTCACGTTGGCGTTTTCGTTCACGCGCCAGTCGCTTTGGGCGAGATAGCCGTCCATGGTCTGGTTTATGTCGAGCATGAGGCGTTTCGTGTCGCGCAGGGCGTCGTGGCGCGCGCGGTAGAGAATGTACGCCTTCGCCACCTCCACCTGCTTTTCTTCGATGAGCGCGCTTTCCACCAAATCCTGGATTTCCTCGATCGCGGGAATGGAATGAGCGCGCCTGCCGGCGAGCAAAAGGCGCAGCTTTTCTTCCACGGAATCGGTGACTTTCGCCGCCCGCTCGGGGTCGGGATATTTTTCCACGGCGCAAATCGCCTTTCCGATCGCGCCCTCGATTTTCGCGCGGTCGTAAGGAACGACGTCGCCCGAACGCTTCACGACGCTTTTTATGAACGAGGACGCCTCTTCCGCGCCGCTTTTTCCAAGGAAACTCTTCCACTCAGGAAAGAACGATTCTTCACCCATTTATTTCTCCAACATCGTCGATTGACTTCACTTCATTTATGAATTCTTCCAAATTCTCAAAATGCTTGTACACCGAGGCGAACCTTATGTAAGCCACCTTGTCGATTTCGCTGAGCCTCTCGAGCACGAGCGCGCCCAAATCCGCCGTGGAAATCTCGCGGCTCGCCTTCGCGCGCATCACCGCCGCGTCCTCGATTTCGGTGACAAGATTTTCCAGCATCGAAGTGGAAATCGGACGCTTTTCCAACGCGCGCGCTATGCCCTTTTCAAGCTTCTTCGAGTCGAAAGGCTGCCTCCTGCCGTTGCGCTTGACCACCATGAGCGGCTTTTCCTCAATCCGCTCGTAGCTCGTGAAGCGGTATCCGCAGCTCGTGCATTCCCTTCGGCGGCGGATGTTGTCGCCGTTCGCCATCGTGCGAGACTCAATCACCTTGTCGTCAAGCGAGCCGCAGTACGGACAGCGCATTTTTCCTCCCAAAAAGGCGCGGCAAAACAGGAAATTCGATTTCGGCGGATTTTTCGCGAAATTCCCGCCAAAAAACAGCCATTTTCCATCCCACCTGAAAAGATTTTAACATTATATCACAGGCGGCGCGGATTTGCAAGGCAAAAAACT
>CAZZFL010000020.1:4214-25589 GCA_964653395.1 uncultured Treponema sp.
TTCGTTATTTTAACGATTTGCGCCGCACGGCGATTTGACAATCGTTATTTTGACGATTCTTCGCTCACGGCGATTTGAGTTTCGTTATTTTGACGATTCTTGCCCCACGGTGTTTCAGCAATCGTTATTTTAATACGCGCTTCTTTTGCGTTTGGAAGGCTTTTTCACTTTTGCAACGCGCTTCTTTCGCGTTGGGACGGCAATTTTCACTTTTGCAACGCGCTCACTTCGCGTTGGGACGGCTTTTTCACTTTTGCAACGCGCTCCTTTCGCGTTTGGACGGCTTTTTCACTTTTGCAACGCGCTCACTTCGCGTTGGGACGGCTTTTTCACCTTTGCAACGCGCTTCTTTTGCGTTTGGACGGCAATTTTCACTTTTGCAACGCGCTTCTTTCGCGTTGGGACGGATTTTCATGCGCTGTGCCACAAAATCGTCGTTTCACTTGCAAAAACCCGCGGAATGTGCTAGAATCAAATTCAAATCAAAGCATAAAAACACAGGCGAAAATCACTTGCTTTTTCAGGAGGAAAATCATGAAACCGACGCTTTTGGTCTTGGCGGCAGGAATGGGAAGCAGATACGGCGGCGTAAAGCAAATCGACGCGGTGGGAAAGAACGGCGAATGCCTTTTGGACTTCGCATGCTACGACGCGAAAAAAAGCGGATTTTCCAACGTCGTCTTCATCATCAGGCGCGACATCGAAAAGGATTTCCGCGAACGGCTCTTCGACAGGATCGCCGCGCATTTCGACGCGGACTACGTTTTCCAAAGCCGCGAATCGCTTTTGACGGAAGAAGAAATCAGGCGGACGGAATCGCGCAAGAAGCCGTGGGGCACCGTCCACGCCGTGCTCTGCGCCGAAGAGAAAATCCGCGCGCCTTTCGCCGTGATAAATTCCGACGACTACTACGGGCGCGAGGCGTTCAAGACTTTGGGCGAATACCTTTGCGCCATCCCGAACGACTCGGCGGAACACGCGATGGTAGGCTACGTCCTTGAAAAGACGATGAGCAAGAACGGCTCTGTCTCGCGCGGAGTGTGCACCGTGGAAAACGGCACTCTTTCCGCCATAGTGGAAAACACGAAAATCTACTATGAAGAAGGAAAGATCGTGAGCGAGCTTGACGGAAAGAAAGTCACGCTTTCGGGAAGCGAATGGGTGAGCATGAACCTTTTCGGATTCTCGCCGAAGGCCTTCGAGACGTTCCACGAATATTGGGAGGATTTCCGCAAGCGCGGACTTTTCACCGAAAAGGAAGAAGCCCTGCTCCCCGTGGCGGCGAGCGACATCGGAAAAAGCGGCAAGGGCAAAATCAAATTCTTCGCGTCAAGCGAATCGTGGTTCGGAATGACTTATCCCGAGGACCGGGAAATCGTGCGCGAGGAAATCGCCGCGAAAATCGCGGGCGGATATTATCCTGAAAAACTTTGGGGCTGAAAATGCTCAAACTCGACGCGCTGAAATTTGAAAAGGTCTGGGGCTACGAGCTGTGGCTCGCGTCCACGCACGAAAGCGGCGTGCAAAAAGAATTCCTCGAATACGCCGGCGGCGAATATCCGCTTCTCGTGAAGATAATAAACGCGGACGAAACGCTTTCCGTCCAAGTCCATCCCGACGACGAGGCCGCCGCCGCGCTCGAAGGCGCAGGCCATGTCGGCAAGACCGAATGCTGGTACGTCCTTGACGCGAAGCCGGGCGCGAGGCTCGTCTGCGGCTTGAGCGGCGAGCATTCCCCGGAAGAGCTGGCGGACGCGATAAAGTCAAATTCCCTCGAAAGGCATTTGAACGAAGTTCCCGTAAAGAAGGGCGACTTCATCTTCATTCCGTCGGGCACGGTGCACGCCATCGGGGGAGGCCTGCGGCTTTTGGAAGTGCAGCAGTCCTGCGACATCACATACCGCCTCTACGACTGGGGACGGCCGCGCGAAGTGCACGTCGAAAAGGGATTGAAGTCCATCAAAAAAAATCCGAGCGAAAAGGCCGCGCAGTTCGCACAGCATTTCGAATGCGAATATTTTTCGCTTGAGGAAATAAAAATTTCCGGCGCGTATTCGGCGTTCAATCCGGGCGAGAAAAAGAATCCTCGCGACGCGATCCTCTTTTTCGTGCTCGAAGGAAGCGGGCGCGTCCGCGGCGGCGAACCTGAGAATCCCGCGGAAAAAATTCCCGCCGTCGATTTCAAGGCGGAGGACATTTTCGCGCTCGGCGGAAAGGAAAAAATCACATTCATGACGGAGGGCGCGAGAATAATGAAAATCTCGTGCGGACAAAATGACGAATGAAATCCTGCTTGCGGCATCGCTCCTGTTTTCTTACGGCGCGTTGATCTTCCTTTTCAGATTTTTCGGCCACGGAGGAGTCTTCGCGTGGATCGCGCTCGCCACGATTTTGGCGAACATAGAAGTGGCGGCACTCGTGGACGCGTTCGGAATGGAGCAGACTTTGGGCAACACGCTCTTCGCGTCTACGTTCCTGGCGACGGACATCTTGAGCGAATTCTACGGAAAGAAAATCGCGCGGCGCGGCGTGCTCGTCGGAATATGCGCGAGCGTGGCGTTCATATTCTTCTCGAGCATTTGGGTCCGATACGTCCCCTCCCCCAACGACGGCGTAATGGGCGCGATGAAAATCGTATTTTCGAACACGCCGCGCATTTTGGGCGCGAGCTTCGCGGGATTCGCGGTGAGCGAAATGTTCGACATTTGGGCATACGAAAAATGGCGGGCGTTCACCACGCGGATTTGCGGCGACTCAAGGAAATTCCTTTGGCTTCGCAACAACGGCTCGACGCTGATTTCGCAGGCGATAAACATCGTGCTTTTCAACGCGCTCGCATTCGCGGGAATCTTCGACAAGGCGACGCTCGTTTCCGTGACGGTCTCGTGCTACGTCATCTACATTTTCACGAGCCTTTTGGACACGCCATTCATCTATTTGGCGCGCGCGGTTTTCGAGAGATTCGGGAAGGAAGAACAGTTTTCAAAATGAAAAGCAAATTGTCGCAAGCGCGGATTTTGTCGAAGCGAACACAAAGATTCAAAACGCGACTTTAATTGACACTTGAATTTTTTTTCCAATAGTTTTATACTGAATCGAATCGCGACACGATTGACTTTTAAAATTAAGATTTATGACAAGGAGAAAAACATGGCAAAGAATCTCGACTGGGCAAATCTTCCTTTCGCCTACATGGAAAGCGGGAAGAGTTTCGTCGCCAACTACAAGGACGGCTCGTGGGATGATGGCGCGCTCACGGGCGACCACACGATCACAATCTCAGAATGCGCGGGCGTCCTGCAATACGCGCAGACCTGCTTCGAAGGCCTCAAGGCGTACACCACCGCCGACGGAAGGATCGTCACGTTCCGCCCTGACCTGAACGCGGCGAGGATGAAAGACAGCTGCCTGCGGCTTGAGATGCCCGTTTTTCCCGAGGACAAATTCATCAAGGCCGTGCTCGCGACGGTAAAGGAAAACATCGACTTCGTTCCGCCTTACGGAAGCGGCGCGACGCTCTACATAAGGCCGTACATGTTCGGCTCGAGCAGCGTCATCGGCGTGAAGCCCGCGGAGGAATACCAATTCAGGATTCTGACGACTCCGGTAGGCCCGTACTTCAAGGGAGGGGTGAAGCCGATTTCGGTGCGAATGTCCGAGCTCGACAGGGCGGCTCCGCACGGCACAGGCGACATCAAGGCCGGCCTCAACTACGCTATGAGCCTGCACAACATCGTTGACGCGCACAAGGCGGGCTTTGCCGAAAACATCTACACAGATCCAGCCTCGCACACTTACATCGAAGAAACCGGCGGCGCGAACATACTTTTAGTCACGAAGGACGGAAAACTCGTCACGCCGAAGTCGAATTCGATTTTGCCTTCGATCACGCGGCGTTCGCTCGTCCAAGTGGCGCGCGACTATCTGGGAATGGAAGTGGAAGAACGCCAAGTGCACCGCGACGAGCTGCCGGAATTCAAGGAAATCGGACTTTGCGGAACTGCGGCGGTCATCTCGCCCATCGGAAAAATCAGCGACGGCGGAAAGGAAATCCTCGTTCCCAGCGGAATGGATTCAATCGGGCCAGTGCTCGGAAAGCTGCGCGAGACATTGACGGGAATCCAGATGGGCACGGAAAAGGCGCCCGAAGGCTGGATTTACGAGATAAAATAAAGCCTCAAAAACTTGCGAAATTATGAGACGGGAGTTTGCGCCCTGCGCAAACTCCTGTTCATCCTGTTGATTTTGCATCAAAACTCTTTTACACTATGAAATCAATTGCATTGCACTTCTTTTCAAACTGTATCGCAGAAAAGACTTCTATTTCTTGATACAACCTGTATTTATTGGAGGAAAACCTACTGAGAGCATTTTTCACAGATTGAATTTTATCGTTACCTGAAGTTTTTTTCGCCAACTTTGCGAGGTCGTCTTCCTGTGTATCTAATACATTTGCATCAATAACAACAATCATTTTTATAGGAAATCCTGTAAAAGTTCTCTCATTTCCAAAAAACAATTTTTCTAACATCAAATAACTTTCCGCTAATTTTAATTTCAAAGAATCTAGCAATTCGACATATTTCAAATTTTGATTCTCTAAAAAAATCTTCCCATAATCTTCACAATTAACTTGATTTGTTTTATCAGAATGCGGACATTTACATTTACCAATATCAAAAGTTTCTTTCGTAATTCTTTGATTAAAGCCAGTTTTGAATTCAATCAAAATCAATGTATTTCCATTTCTAGATTCAGAAAAATACAATCCATCTACAGATGCAGGGCAAGGGCCAAAGTTAAAAAGTGATTTGACAATATCGTCAAAAGCATAAATTTTTTCATCAGAATCAATCAAAGAAATATTGCCAATATCAGACTTAGAAATGTCAGATATTGGTTTTAAATATTCAGTTAAATCTAAATTCAACTTAGATTTTGCATAATTTTTAAACTCATTTATCGTCATTTTGCGACATTTCATCCCTAAGTTGTTTCATTTTTGAAAAAGGAGCATAAAAATCCTCGTATATTTTTTCCATATTTTCATTAACCAAATCATATCGCACAAAACCATCATCCATTGTTTTTGTTTGATAAAAATTTGTCTTATCTATAAAATCATACTTCTTCATATAAGCATCTACGGCAAGCATAAAATTTGAACTATGTGTCGTAAGCAAGATTTTCACTCCAAGTTCTTTTGCCAGTATAACAGTTATTTCAGCAATTATATTTTCCCATTCTGGATGCAAATGAGACTCCGGTTCATCTAAAATCAAGGCTGTGCTTTCATCCAACGCATTTTTCTCTATCAACATTTTTAGTATTGAAAAGAACTTTGAGCCAGTAGCCAAATTGAAAAGGTTCAATTTTTTTCCCTTGTTGACAATAAAAACTCCTTCGTCCGAGAATTCGAAAGCCCCCGGCAAAATTGCATCTATTTTGTCTTTTATATCCTCCAATTTAGCATTTTTTAGGGTTTCCTCAAAAACTGAATTCTGCTTTGGTCTCTTTAAGAAATTCAATAACATTTTTTCATGCGAAAGAATACGATGAGAATCAAAAATAGAGTCTCTTTCAAAATCTCTGTATTTCCTTAAAAACCGCATATCAAATCTTGATATATCACTATTAAATATTTTGTCAACAATAAAAGGATTGTCAATGAAATACGCCTTTTTCAATGGAAAATCCAAATTTATTACCGACTGTTTTTTCTCAAGAGAATCTTTTTTTATATACACATCAAAAAATTTTTTTTCACCTTCAAAAATTCTTATATTTGAAACATCTACAGCGTGCATTACGGGCTGAATTTGATTTGAGAATTCCACATTAAGCGTCTGACTCACACTTTCTTTTCTATATTTTTCCAACGTTTCATCTTTATCAATATCCGTAATTATCTTCTTTACAACAGAAATAGCTTTTTCTATTTCATCTTTCACTTGATTTGAAACATCGGTTTCATTGCGTGCAGTACGAGAATAAAAAAGTCGAAATTTTCTATCATTAACAATATTTACAATTTTTTCAACTTC
Source organism: uncultured Treponema sp. (assembly GCA_964653395.1). Taxonomy (GTDB): domain Bacteria; phylum Spirochaetota; class Spirochaetia; order Treponematales; family Treponemataceae; genus Treponema_D. Next base: position 10,259 of record CAZZFL010000020.1, read on the forward strand.
TAGACTTTGCAATTCAGTCAAAAATTTTTCTAAAAAATATTTTGTATTATCATTATCAAACTTTGTCATTGGACGTCTTTTAGAAAAATACCCCAAAGTCGGCTTGTCTTGAAAGAAAGCATTATCCTCATTATAATAAACTATAATACGCAAAAACGACAAATCATTAATTAAATCTTCCAACCTAGAAAGGACATAATTTCTTTTATCTGATTCAGCGCGGTTTCCAATATCCCTAATCCCCTCAATCAAAGAGTATAAGACTTTTCCTACCGTACTCTTTCCTGAATTATTTCTGCCAGTGATAACGGTTAATCCATCTAATTTTATAGTCGAGTCGTTTATAATTCCAATATTATTTAAAATAAGTTCCATAAAATCAAAATTTATTTTATATGAAAACGTACTTTTTTGCAATACCTCAAAGAATCAAATTGAAAAATTATTTTTTAGTTTACTTGAACAGTTTCAGAGTCCTGCTCACTAATACATATTTAATTAATTGTATCCAATATCGAAAAGTCAATTTTACTAATTTTAAATTTATTTTGTTTCTTTATAATATATTTTCCACCGCATTCCTTCATCTTTCAATCATAATCAAAATCTTCTTTCCGCTTCATTCCAATCATTTTCATTGTCGATTTCGTACCAATCGTCGCTGGGAATTTTCAAGGCATAAAGTTCATCGCTTTTTAAAAACGAAATTACTTTCAAGGCCTCTTCATAATAAACATTTTTTCCAAACGCAGTTTGGTACGCTTCCAAAAAAGGAACGTAATATTGCGCGGAAAATTCCTTAGAAAATTTGTAGACGTTGACCGTCTTGAAATAACGCGCCTGTTCCTACTCGAACTGTTCGCGCTTGCCGATGAAATTTTCTATTTCGCATTCGCCGTTCAGCGTGACAACAGTTCCGTCTATCTCAGTCCCACGAAAAAACTTAAGAAACTTTATACAAGGCAAGAAATTCATCCTTGCTCAAACCAATAGAACAAAATTCATTTGCGCGTTTTGGACAAACACGGCAGAACCACTCCCAAATTGAATCCATGGACGGAGTTGGCACATCAAAGACTCTGCCTATATCAATCAGAATTTTCAATCCATAAGGAAAATCCGCTGAAAAATAGCGCGATGAAAAGTCGGGAATCCAACCGCGCTCCGTCCTCTTCATTGGCGAAGACAAGCCCTTTAAAGACCTTATGCTCTGCATCTTTTGTGTCAGTTGTTCAGGCGTTTCGCTCTCATAGTGTTTTTTAAGGGAAGTGACCTTCGACAAATCAATTTTATATCCCGATGAAATCTCCATTTCCCTGCAAATGTCTTGCAATTCCCCGTCGCATAAGAAAAGGATGTCCGACGCCTCATCGCCCCACTCCTCGTAAAACAGAAAATTCCTATCATAGACTTTGCCGTGCCTATATTCCTTGAACATGGAGAAAAGCCGGGAGGTATGCAATATAGGGTTCGATGGCGTGAGGGTGACACAAAGATAGTTCGGCAAAATCCCGCAGTCTGTTTCAAAAAGGTTTTTCAGGAATTCCGAAAACCGTACAATCTCGTCTTTTTCCGCTCCGATACCTCCCAAATAAAGGCAATCTCTCTTTCCATTCACCGAAACAACTTTCCCATATTCTTTCAGGCGCGCGACAAGCGGCACTCTTTGCAGTCCAAAAATCACAGCCCCTTTTTTGATGCACTCGGAGAAGGCAAATTCAACGCCTCCCGTTCCGGGCAGAAAGCACAGCACCGTCCTACCGTCTATATACTGAAGCATTTCTTTGCCCAGACCCTCAAACAGAAACGCAGGATAGGTTATGAATACAATGTCCGCATCTTTCATCGCCAGCTTCAGGCTTGAGGTCACACAGTCGATTTCCGCTGAGTATGTTTCGCCATCATCAATGTTTTCGGCAAATAGAGTTTTTGCAAATTTCGTCTCGTCTCCAACATAAAGCGCGACCTCGTATTCCTTTCGCTTGGCATAAACCGCAACATAGGTTCCGATGTTGCCGCCTCCTATAACGCAGATTTTTTTGTTCATGCCGCAATCCTCTGCCTTTTCACCCGCTGCGAATGCCCCCTAGACCCAAAATTTTGGAGAATCCTCCACGCATTCGTCTTTCTCACTCCCGACAAGCTTTTTATAAATCTCGTTCGCAAAGTACACGTCCTGCAGGGAAATCCCGATGTTGTATGCGATAAGCCGTTCATCGTCATGCAACCTTCCATACCCCCCCCCTATCAAAACATCCGTCATTTCAACGACATTCTTGTAAAGCGAGAAATTCTTGAACCCAGAAATGTGCGGAATGTCATCGCAATAAATCCTGTCGAAAACCAAATCGCAGTTTTGGAATCCGCGGGTTTGCACAGGAATTATCAGCACGCCCTTTTTATAATTCTTCTCGTCGCTGAAAAGGCTTGTGGCGGCCGTGATGCAAGAGAATATCACGGATGAGCTGCGCATAAATTCATCGGTGTCGGAAAAAATCTCAAAGCGAATGTTCTTGAAGTCCTTGAAGCGCTCCATGAAAAGCTCGTGCTGGTTTTTATAGGCGAGCAGCTTCACGGTTATGTCCTCAGAATTCAAGACTGCGTCAAGGCACAACAGCGATGCCCTTGCCGTATTGCCCAAGCCCACAAACGAATATTCCCTGTTCCCTGATTTCTGCAAATGCTTTGCGGTGATTGCGGCGACCGCACCTGTCCGCATTGTTGTAATCCAAGTGCCGTCCATCGCGCAAATTAAGTTTCCGTCTCCCGCGCTGTAAAGAAAAATATCCGCCTTCAATGCGGGATTCCTTTCAGGCAGCCGGGATACCACCTTCAGTCCGAACAAGTCCATGCATGGAATCATTGAGGGCATCGTGTTGAAGAAACATTCGTTCCCGAAGTGCATGCTGATTTTTGGAGGAAGCTCCCATTTTCTTTTGTTTGCTATCACGTGCTCTGCCCATGCAACACATTCTTTTGGAGAAATCTCAAGATTTCTGATTTCGTCGAATGAAATATAGTTGAAGTTAGTTTTCATTCCATTTCCTCCCTGATTTGCCGATTTGATTAAAAAAACAAAAACCGCCTCTCGACTTTGCGCGAGGCGGACATTTTTTGAGAAAATTTTTTTGGGGGAAGAAGTTCTTGGAATGATAATCTTTACTTACTTTTACCCCCCCCCACAACTACATACATATCTGTATTGTTGATTTTTATTTTTAAGTCGGAACTCGAAATTCCTTTTGTATAAGGAAAATATTCTATACTTGCGCCAAATTTCGCGAATTGCTTCTCAGTTTTATTGTAGCGTTCACTTCCTTTCCAGTCATCGCCTGAAAACAAAACATCGAACTTGTATTTTTTGAGCACCGTAATTTTGTCTTCTACTTCTTCGGAATTTACGACGACAACTTCGTCAACGCAATCAAGAGCGCCAACAATTCTGCATCGTTCCTCCAGCGGAATGACAGGAATTTTTCCTTTTACATTGCGCACATAATCATCATCGCAAATGCCGACAATAAGATAATTGCACATCGACTTGCAACGCTCCAACAAATTCAAATGTCCAATATGGAACAAATCGAAAACACCGCAAGTGTAGCCAATCCTATATTTATTTTTCTTGTTCATCAATATCCTCCGCTTTTGTAAAATAATCAACAATTGCCTTAGCCGCTCCTCCGATATTTTGCAAACAGTCATCTTTCACTTCTTGAATTCCCAACTTGACAACGGAACTGTTAAGCGCGGACAAAATCAATTCCCTGAAATTCGGAAAATCAGATTCCGAAAATTGCACGGCGTATTTTTTTACCGCTTGGAACGTCCATTTTTCATGATTAAGCCACGCTTCATCATAAACAGCATTGCTTCTTTTTTCTGCATTTCTATAAATTACAGGACGATTGAACAATATCGCAAACTCGTTCATAATTCCCGAAAAATCGGAAATCAAAATATCCGCGACGTTCATTATAGGCAGATTGTCGTTGTCAAAATTCCACTCAACTTCCTTGTATTTTTCCATAAGTGGATTCAAAATAGACTTTTCGCTTTGAACAGTTTGAGGATGCGGACGGACGATTATCTTAAAACTAGTCGCACAAAGCGCGTCCATCATTTTTTCACCAAATTTTGAAAGACTTCCGTCCTCACCCCAACTTGGCGCAAAAAGAACGACGGGTTTTTTCCTGTCAAAAACATGTGGCGGAAAATCCCGCAACCGTTCAAAATTGCTGTCCATATACGGACTTCCAACGATGACGATTTCCTTTCGCTTTATTGCGGGGCGAAGGCTTTCTATTTCACGCACAAGATTTTCCTGATTTTTTCCGTTTGCAAGAATCACGTCGTACCAATCCAATCCGAACATCCTGTAGCCGCTCATATCGTCAACAGAATGCGGAACATGCACATATTTGTCCACATTCTTGCTGCGCTTCCATTGAAGGACGTCCAGTCCCGGAGTCGTGGAAAGGACGGTTCCCGCGTTCAGCATGTTCATGCGCACGAAGCCCTTGTTGCCTTCGCCGATGAATTCCGCCTTGACGAAATCATACTTTTTCGAAAGCGCGGGGTCGTCCGCCGACTGCGTATAGTACACGAGCGGAATCTTCCGCCGCTCGAATTCATCGCAAATCGGCTCGAACACATTCCAGTAACGCTTGTGGTCGCTGTAAATCACAAATGGAATTTTGCCCGCGCAAACTTTTTTCGCCTTGCCGCCACTCAAAATGAATCGCAATTTTACGGCAAGCGCGCGGAGTGCGAAAATCAGCGCAGTGACTACGCCGATTGCAAGCGAAAACAGCATTGAGCCAGTGCCCGGGTCGATGTAGAGGAATGTCATCTTTTCGCCTCCAAAGCGTCGATTCTCGTCCAGTTTTTCTCGTCAAAAATATTTTCGCGGACGGTATAGGCGTTCTTTCCTTTGATGGGAAACTGTGTTTTGTCTTTATATTTGTCTACGCGCCATTCGACGATTCTGTAGACATTGAATGAGTCAAAGTCGGAAGCCTTGCGAAATTTTTTATTCGTGAACGGACTCACATTCGACACATCAAGATTCTTTGTGGCAAGATATGGAACGTCGGCATTTGTATGAATTGAATAGTCTGCAACGTATTCACCGTGCGAGTTGAAATCCTTGAAAAGCAAAAGCGGATTTAAAAATCCAGCGTCTAGCCAATTTTCAAATTCTTCAAAACAAGTGAGATGAATTCCGCGTCCATGGTCGGCGACAATTATAATGCGCGTGTTGTCATAACAATCGTTTTCCTTTAGATAATCAAGCCATTTTCCAACTTGCAAAATCGCCGCCGCGTTTGAATGGTATCCAAGCCAATCGCTTTCAGCCGAGCCGTTGTCTTTTTGCGTCGCCACATAAAGGCCTGTGCCAGCCGCAGGATGCTTTTCGTCAACAATCCCTGGAACATAGCCTTCGAGAAGTTCGGTATATTCATGCGTCGTATCATTGCCGACAAAATGAAATGTCGGCAATGTGCTGTCAAACGAAGTGACTTCCGGCAAATAATAAAGCCTAGTATATTGCCATAAAAAGCCTCTATTTATTCCTTGCAAAAGAGATCCGCTCGACTTGTAATATTCCCCGTTGTCATAAACAAATCTTCTGAGAAAAGGAAATGAAACTTGCAAAATGGAAAAGCATCTTATGTTGTCCATAACTCTTATATCAGGCTTTCCAACAACGATGTTTGGATGTTCCACCTGAAAACGGGAATCCAACTCCAACGGAAAATGCGGCTTTTTCACATCAGTATCAGCCCAAATATTTTTTCCGCTATCGTAGTCTTCATAAGGCAAATCAAAAACCGTGCATTCATAGCCAGCGTTTTCGAACACAAGCGGAAGGGTCATCAGTGACTCATTGTGCTTGTCTTTCAGAGTCACATCGCTTCTCTTGTTGATTTCGTCAATCGAATAATCATATCCGCCCGCCATCGCAGGAACGCCACAATTTGTAAAATCAGCGAAACTCAAACAATTCGGATAATATTCAAAACCGTCAAACGAACGCTTCAATTCAGGAAACTGTTCCAATATATACGGAAAAAAATCCGATATCGCGCGGTCGAGAAACAGCACGAATACATTCGGTTCATTTTTGCTCAAAGAATACATTGCATGACTTGCCGACCTTTTGTTTTGAACGCGCCTTTCCTCATTCATGCTCATAGAAAATTGCTTGAAACCGTTTTTGATTTTTGCGACGTTGCACGCGCCTATGAAAATTTGCGCGACAAAAAATGAAAACAAAACGCAAGCGGCGATAATCGTTTTGCCTGATTTTATGCAAGCGAACAAAATCGCCAAGCACAAAATCATAAAGAACAGCGGAAGAATCAAAAAAAATGGAGAAGCCGACTTGAAAACTCCCGCGTCGTCCAATTGGCAAAAAATGTTTATCGTTCCATAATCATATTTGAACAAAAAGGCGTTCGCCAATGCGCACAATGCCAGCACGAAAAAAATCGCCGGCATCGCGCTCCGCACCTTTTCGTTCGCGCCGAACATTTTATAGACGACGAGCGGCCAGAAAACGAAAAGCCCGGCGAAGAATGCCAGCGACGAGCGGATATACGAAATCGGAGAATCGGTGTTTCCCAAAAAAGAGAATTCCGAGGGACTCGTCGCAATCACGTTCGAAGGCAAAAGCAATCCGCACAAAAGCCAGAGCACGGCGCAGGAAAAAGCGAGCAGCGCGAAGCCCTGCCGCGCGGGAAGGCTCTTGAAAATCTTTGCGAACGAGGATTTGCGGCGGGCGAAAATTTTCCTGCCCTGCAAGAATTTCAAAGCGAACGGAGCGAGAATCAAGGCTGCCGTAAAAAAATAGAAGGCGCATTTTGTGAATGAAAATTTGTTGTCCTTGAACAAAATCAAGTATGCGGACGCGGCGAGAAAAACCGCGCACAAAAATCCGTACAAAATCCGCCGTGGATGCCTTGTCTTGAGCACGATGTTTTTGCACAATGAGAATATCTGATTTAAAATCCAATAAAAGACAAGTCCAGAAGGAGAATCATAAAGCAGAACAAGAAAAATCAGCGCAAGCGCGAATGCTTGAATTTTTTCACGGGAAGGCGCGCCCTTTGTGTAAATCAGCAGCGAGGCGACGTTTATCGCCGTCATGACTATCGGAAGGAGATTTATCGAAAACTGTATACCCCCCCCCTATCAACATCGGCAACAAGGCATCAGGCTGCGACAAATCTTTCAAAAACAAGATGCTTTGTCCGTCAAGCAAACAGGTGTGGCTCAAAAAGTGATACGCCGCGATGAAAAACGGAATCTGAATCAAGACAGAAAGAGACTGGCGGAGCGCGTAGATTGGGTGATAATTGTTCTGCCGGTAGTACGCGCTCAGCATCATGAACTGCTCGTCGCCTTTGAACGCCGACTTTATGTGCTTGACCCAATGCGCCATCTTTTGCTGCAGATTCCGTTCCTTGAGCTGGATTTTGTCCGCCACATTATAAACTGGAAGCGCGAGGAAATTCACCGCGAGGCTCACGGCAAATATCGCAGGAGCCACGCCGAAATCGTCGAACTTTGAAAGCGTGAAGCAAAACACGAACTCGATGAAACTTTCAATCGGAAGCACTATTATCGAATAAACCATCGAAGAAAAACTCATCACACCGTCCACCAAAATATATTTTTCAAAACGCGCGCAAAAAGCATCATGCGGATTTTAATTTCGAGAAAAACTTGAAGTTAAAATTCCGCGCGTCATTTCAGCGCGAATTTTCAATGTATTTTGATGATAAATGAAATTTCCCAAAAAGTCAATCCCCCGTCACAGCGCAATGCGCAAGCCGCGCGAGCGGCGAGTCAAATAACTTCCTCTCATGCAAACGGAGCGAAGCGACGTATGCACAAGCCGCGAAAGCGGCGACTCAAATAACTTCCGCCCATGCAAACGGAGCGAAGCGACGTATGCACAAGCCGCGCGAGCGGCGACTCAAATAACTTCCTCTCACGCAAACGGAGCGAAGCGACGTATGCACAAGCCACGCAAATTTCCCAACACAGTTTAGGACTGTTCGCCGCAAAGTTCCGCCGCCTTCGCCCTCACCGCGCTCCGCAATTTTTCCGCGTCGTCGGCGTTCGCGGCGATGGTGCGCACGAAGACGCTTCCAGCCACCACCGCCTCAACATGGTCGGCGAGCAGCGCGGACTGCTTTCCGCTTGAAATGCCGAAGCCGCCGTAGACGAGGCTTCCGCCCGCGCCGACTTTCTTTATGAAGTCCAGAGTGTCTCCGCCGATCGAAGTTTCAGTTCCGGTGATGCCCGTGCGGAGAGCGGCGTATATGTACTTGAATCCTGCGTCCGCCATTTTCGAAAGCCGCTCCTCCGACATCGAGGGGGAGGCCACGGGAATGTTCAGCATTCCGAATTCGTCGCAAGCAGCTCCTAGTCCTTCGTCAAAATCGAACGGAAGGTCGGGGATTATCATTCCGTTCACGCCGGATTCTGCCGCCCGGCGGCAAAAATCCCTCACGCCCGGAGTGTACACGAGAGAGCCGTAGCTCATCAGGTAAATCGGCACGGCGGGAAATTCACCGCGGATTTTTTTTATGAAATCAAGTCCGTCACAAACGCGCCAGCCGCTTTTCAAGACCGTCGTGCATGCATCCTGAATCGCAGGGCCGTCCGCGCTCGGGTCGCTGAAAGGAAGCTGTATTTCCAAAATGTCAGCGCCGCCTTCTACAAGCGCGCGCGCCGCTTCCAGCGAAAGCCGCTCGTTCGGAAAGCACGCCACAAGGTGCGCCATCAATTTTATCTTTTTCATTTTTCTCTCCTACAAAAATCAAGATGTTCCAATCCCGAATTATTTTTCATGCACGTCCTTTTGCGATTCAAGCCGTTCGATTTCCGAGCGAAGGAAGGCGAGCCATTTTTCCCGGCGGAAAACGGGGCTTGTTATGAAAACGTCCTTGTCGCCGCGTCCGCTCATGTTGACGACAATAGCCTGATCCGAAGGGATTTCCTTTGCGACGCGAATTGCGGCCGCGCCGGCATGCGCGCTTTCCAAGGCGAAAAGGATTCCCTCGTTCTTCGCGAAAAATTTCACCGCGTCCAAAGCCTCGTCGTCGAGCGCGCTCGTGAATTCCACGCGCCCTGATTTTCCGAGCGCGGCGAGCTGCGGACCGATTCCGCAATAGTCAAGTCCCGCGCTTATCGAGCGCGTCGGCAAAGCCTGTCCGTCCTCGTCCAAAAGGAAGCGGCTTTTATAGCCCTGCATTATTCCTTCGCGGCTTGCCCCTCCCTTCATGCGCGTCGCGTTCTGTCCGACTCCGGGACCTATTCCGCCCGCCTCCACACCAATCAAGCGCACGTCGCTTTCGCCGATGAAAGGAGAAAAGAATCCGATGGAATTGCTTCCCCCTCCCACGCACGCCACCATCGCGCCGATTTTCACTCCGCGTTCTTCGCACTGCTTTTTCACCTCGCGCCCGATTACGCTCTGGAATTCGCGAACGATGTCCGGGAACGGAGCGGGTCCGAGCGCGCTTCCCAAAACATAGTGCGTGTTGTCGGGATTCGCGGCCCAGTCGCGCATCGCTTCGTTCACAGCGTCCTTGAGCGTCCGGCTTCCCGAAGTGACGGGAAGGACTTTCGCGCCGTACAGTTCCATCGCGGCCACGTTCGGCTGCTGGCGCTTCACGTCAACTTCGCCCATGTACACGGTGCAGTCAAGTCCGAGTTTCGCGCAGGCGGCCGCCGTCGCAAGCCCGTGCTGTCCCGCGCCAGTTTCCGCGATGATTCGCTTTTTTCCCATGCGCTTTGCGAGGAGACATTGCCCCATCGCATTGTTGATTTTGTGCGCGCCGGTATTCGAAAGCCCTTCAAGTTTAATGTAGATTTTCGCGCCGCCGAGAATGCGCGTGGCAGTCGGAGCAAAATAAAGCGGCGTCTCGCGCCCGATGTAGTCGCGCTGAACCGTGTGAAGCTCGTCCAAAAATTTCTCGTCCGCCATCGCATCGTTGAAAGCCGCCTCAAGCTCGTCTAGCGGGCGACGCAAAACTTCCGCCACATATTTTCCGCCGTAGCAGTCAAAAAATCCGTCAACAGAATTATTCATATCATTCTCCATTTATTTGAGCGAACAGCGTCCGCAATTTTTTTTCGTCTTTTATTCCAGGCGCGGATTCGACTCCGCTCGAAACATCAATCAATTCAGGCGAGAATTTTCCTGCGATTTCCAAAACGTTTTCCGCCGTGATTCCGCCGGCAAGCCAAAGTTTTGATTTTTGCTTGCATGCGAGAACGAGTTTTTCGTCAACGCGAATTCCAGTTCCGCCTACTTTCGAAGACGAACGAGAATCAATCAGGACGCGAAACTCGCCGCCTTTCAAAAGCTCATCTAATTTCAAAAGATCCTGCGCGTCGGAAACGTTCGCCGCCACAAAATGCGGCACATCAATATATTGTTGCTCCAAAGCGGACGGAGCGAAGCCGTGGAATTGAAGCGCGTCCACAACATTTCTTCGCGCCAAATCCAGCGCGGCTTTTCCCTCGTCGCTTTCAAATTCCGTTATCACCGCGACGAGAAGCGGCATTTTCTCCCCGAATCTTTTTTGCAGTTCGCACCGCGCCTCCTCCACAAAACCCGCGCCCACATTTCTCGGCGACTTTTCGCAAAAAATGAATCCGAGAAAATCTGCGCCCAATTCCGCAGCCAAAACCGCGTCCTGCGTCCGCGTGATTCCGCAGATTTTTACGAGCGGACTTTTTTCCGCGCGTTCCTTTTCCTGCAAGAGCGACGCGATTCGAAGCCAAAATTTTCCTTGCGCGGAAGGCTTCGCCTCTTCAAAGGAGCGAGTGTATTTCCTTGTAATTTCAGGATTTCTCGCCGCCGCCTCACCCATCAAAAATCCGTCGAAGCCCATCGCCGAAACCGCCGCCGCGCATTGAGGGCTTTGGATTCCGCTTTCGAAAATGACTTTCGCATTCGGGGATATTTTTTTTATGGAAGAAAACATTTTTGCCGGAACAAGCATGTCAATTGAAAAATCCCGCAAGTCGCGCGAGTTCACGCCGCAAACGAAATTCCCGACATCGCCCACTTTGGAAAAAACGTATCGCAACTTTTCGACGTCATCGGCCTCGCGCACTTCTATCAACGCGGACATTCCAAGCTCGCGCACTTTTTTCGCCATGTCACAAAACCGCTCTTTTGTCAGGATTCGCGCGATGAGCAAAACCGCGTCCGCGCCCGCGCGATAGGCGACATCAACATCTTGAACTTCGCACAAAAAATCCTTCCGCAAGACGGCGGGCGCGTCGCTTCCAGTCCGCTCGGCATATTCATCAAGCGCGGCTCGCACCGCCATCAAATCTTCGAGGCTTCCTTTGAAATAATTTTTTTCCGTGAGAACGCTGATGGCGCGCGCGCCGCTTTTAGCGTACTCGAGCGCGGTTTTCGCCGCGTCCAGATTCGGCGCGATGTCGCCCTTGCTCGGAGAGGCGCGCTTTACTTCCAAGATCGCGCCTCGTTCCGCCAAAAATTTCCGCACGCAAACGCCGCGCGTTTTCGGAACGTCGCAGCCGCACTCATATCCGAAGCGCGCGATGTCCGCCTTTCGCCTTTCGATTATTTCGTCCAAAATATCCATAGTCTTTCCGCAACCGCATGTCCCGACGAAAAAATCGTGACATGAATTTTTTCATCGCAAATCAAATCTCTTTTGAAGCCGACTGGATTTCCCGAAGCTTCTTCAAGGCCGCTCCCGAATCAATCGCGCCGAGGGCGAGGTCGTATCCTTCTTTGAGAGTCTTTACCTTGCCGCTCAAATAAAGGACGGCGGCGGTATTCAGCCCGATCGAAGCGCGAATGGCGGCGCGTCCTTTTCCTTCCAAGATTTCCATCGCGAGCCTCGCGTTGTCCTCGCCGCTTCCGCCGAGAAGCTCCTTTTCAGAAACTCCCTCAATTCCGAATTTGGAAGGGTCAATCACATAGCGGCTTTCCTTTCCGCCTTCCGTAATTTGGAAAACGTCGGTGGGAGCGCACGGGCTGATTTCATCATAGCCGTCACGCGAGTGCACGACCATCACGCGCTTCACGCCCAGATTTTTCGCAGCGTGCGCATACGTTTCAAGCAGTTCTTCCGAATAAACTCCGAGCACCGCGTATTCAGGTTCGGACGGATTGAGGAGGGGGCCAAGTATATTCATAATCGTCTTTATGCCGAGCGCCTTTCGCACGGGAGCCGCGAAGCGCATCGCCGAATGATAGACAGGCGCCATCAAAAACGCGAAGCCTGTCTTTCGCGCGAGGCTAGCCGTCTGCTCAGGCGTGCCGTCGATTTTGACGCCGAGCGACTCATAGAAATCTGCCGCGCCGGACTTGGAAGACACCGCCCTGTTTCCGTGCTTGATGACGCTTTGCCCCAGGCTCGTGGCGACTATCGCCGAAAGCGACGAAATGTTGAAGCTGCCTTTTCCATCTCCGCCAGTTCCGACGATTTCCGCGTGCCCTGAAATTTCAAGCGGAAACGCCCTCTTCTTTTTCAAAAGCACGCGGGCGCATCCCGTGATTTCGCTTGCAGCAACGCCCTTCGCCGCCATCGCCACAAGGATCGCCGCCATAATCCGCTCGTCCATCGTGCCGTCCGTCATGTTCTCCATGAAAAATTCGGCTTCAGTTTCGGTCAAATCTTTTTTGGAAATGAGACGGTTCAAGAAATCCGCGCTCGGAAGATTTTCCCGGCGATAGTTCAAAAAAGAGCGCAAAAGTTTTTCGCAGTTGTCGGACGCGATCGACTCAGGATGAAACTGCACCCCCTCCAGCGCAAGCGTCTTGTGCCTGATTCCCATGATGTCGCCGTCGTCGGCGCGCGCGGTGACTTCGAATTCTTCGGGCAAAGTCTTTTCGTCCACGACGAGCGAATGGTAGCGCGTGAATTTGCCTTTCTTGCCAATCGTGCGGAAAAGCCCTTTTCCGTCCAAGTTGATTTCCTCGACGATTCCATGCTTGATGAATTTCGCCTGAACGATTTTCGCGCCGAACGCCTCGGCCATCGCCTGATGCCCAAGGCATATTCCCAAAACCGGAATTTTTCCCGCGAAGAATTTTATCGCGTCTTCGCTCACTCCGGCATCGCACGGCTTTCCCGGTCCCGGCGAAATCACGAGATAATCCGGACGAAGATTTTCAATGTCGGAAACCTTGCATTCGCCGCTCCGCAAAACCACGACTTCGATATCGCCGCCAAGCGACTGAAACGCCTGCACGACATTGTATGTGAAAGAATCGTAGTTGTCGATAACAACAACTTTCATTTTTACCTCCAAAAAAAATATGCAAGTCCGGGCGAAGCGCGAACTTGTCAAGCAAAAAGTGCCGCACGATTCGTGCGACGCTTTTCACAAAATCCAAATAAAAATCCGCCAGCGATTTTGTCCAAATCAAAATCGGCGACGCAATCCGCTCGCCTCTTCCAACGACAATCTGGACAAAATTTTATTTCGAATCCATTTTGAACGCGGCAATCAGCGCGCCCATTTTTTCGTTCGTCTCCTCGAATTCGCGTTCGGGATTTGAATCGTAGACGATTCCGCCGCCGGCCTGAAGCGTCCAAACCTTTCCCTGCCTGAGAGCGCAGCGAAGCGCTATGCAAAAGTCCAAGTCGCCGTCGGGACGGACGTAGCCTACCGCGCCCCCATAAAAACTGCGCCTGACTTTTTCCACGCGCGAAAGAATTTGCATCGCGCTGATTTTCGGCGCGCCGCTCACTGTGCCGGCAGGAAACGCCGCACGCAAAACTTGCACGGGAGGAATCCCGTCTTCCACGTCGCCCTCGACGTTGCTAACGATGTGCATTATGTGGCTGAAAGTTTCCACTTCCATAAACTGAGTCGCCTTGACGCTGCCCGCCTTGCAGACGCGTCCCAAATCGTTTCTCGCCAAATCCACCAGCATCAAATGCTCGGCGCGTTCCTTCGGATCGTTCGAAAGCTTGATCTTGAGCATCTCGTCCTCGGACGCGCTCTTGCCACGGCGAATCGAACCCGCTATCGGATGAATAGAGGCTCGGCCGCCGATCACGCGCACAAGACTTTCGGGCGAGCATCCCGCGATTTGGAATTCGCCGAAATCAAGGCAAAGCAAATACGGAGACGGATTTATGGCGCGAAGCCTGCGATAAATTTCAAGCGCGGAACTTTCGCATTCAAGCCGGACTCGGCGCGAAGGCACGGCCTGGATTATGTCGCCCGCCACGATATGCTTTTTGAGAGCCACGACCTTTTCGCAATATTCCTTTTTGCTCTGCTCGATGTCCGTGATGAGAGTGCACGGCGCAGGGTCTTCGGCAGAATCCATATACGAAAAGTCCATGTCGTTCAGCCGCTTCACGAGCGCATCGACTTCCTTTTTCAAGTCGATTTGGCGTTCGGCGTAATTCAGCGCGAAAATGTGAAGCTTCTCGGTGAAATGGTCAAAGACGATGTAGACGTGCCCCGCGACAAAGCAGCATTCAGGAATGCGCAATTCGTCAAACTGATTTTCCAGGCGAACCGTGTCGCATTTCCTTACGAACTCGTAGCCCAAATATCCGATGCCGCTTGCCGGGAGGGGAATTTCTGGAACGGGATTTTTGTTCTGCGAGGCGACGTAGACGAGCGCGTCCAAAATGTCAGGCTCTTTTTCCTGCCCCACGGCGTTCCGGCTCACGATGCCCGAAGCGTTGAACGGAAGGCGACGGCCGTCAATCAAAAACGCGATGCCCTCGTCGTCCTGGACGATCTTGAAAGCCTCCGCCGTCATCAAAATCGAAAACCGCTCGCGGCCTTTGTTGAAGCTAGCCGATTCCAAAATCGCCTTCGCCCCGATTTTTTTCGCGAGCGAAAACGGCGTGTAACGCTCGCTCGGAAGACAAATGTAAATCGAATCAGTTCGTTTTTCCATAAAATTGGTTTTCCTAAATTTCAAAATCCGATGTTTCTATAAATAGAAACACGATAAGAACAATATACACCCAAAGGAAAATTATGTCAATAGAAACTTCCAAGAATTTTCAGAGAAAATTTCCGATGCCGCGCGCGTTGCTTCGTCCGCCGAAATTTTATTTGCGCGGAAAATTTCATTCCCCGATGAACGCGCGCGCCATCTGCGCCATCGCAAGAAGCTGCTCCCGGTTCAGCCGCGAAAAGATTCCGGGCATGTCTTTTGCGCCCCGCCCTTTTTCATCCGCTTTGCCGAAAAAATCCTCCGGCGAAATCGAAAGGTACATGCAAATCGAAAAGAAGCCCTGCAAAGACGGAAGCCGCTTTCCGTTTTCAATCAAGTTGATGTAGTTCACGT
>CAZZFL010000021.1:0-23853 GCA_964653395.1 uncultured Treponema sp.
ATCAGCAAATGAAATGCATCGCAGGGCGAGACCCTGCCTGCAAGTTTTTGTTTGCGTCGTCCGCGAAGCAAAGCATCGAGGATTATTGTCTTGGAAAATGAAGAGCAAAAATTTTCGCTGCCGTAAGCAAGCAAAGGGCTTGCGATTTTTACTTTCGCAAGGAGCTTCAAATTTCCCCTCAAAAAAAAGTCTGCAAACCTATTTCTGTCCGTAATACGCGTTCGGGCCGTGCTTCCGCGAATAGTGCTTTTCGATGATGTAGTCCGGAAGCGGCTTTTGATCCGCGCGGATTTGCAGCGTGTTCATCGCCATGTGCGCCACTTCTTCGAGCACCGCCGCGTTGTAGACGGATTTTTCGGCGGTGCCGCCCCATGCGAAAGGTCCGTGTCCGCCGACCAAAACCATCGTAACTTCTTCGGGATTCAACTTGCGCTCGCGAAAATGGCTCACGATTAGATTTCCGGTTTCCTTTTCGTAGTCGTTCTGGACGGCTTCTCGCGAAAGGTACGGAGTGCACGGAACGGCGGTCTGAATGTGGTCGGCATGCGTTGTGCCGAAAAGCGGAATTTCCCGGACGGCCTGCGCCCAGCTCACGGCGAAAGTCGAATGCGTGTGGATTATTCCGCCGATTTTCGCGCCGCCTTCAAGCGCGAATTTCTTGTACAAAACGGCGTGGGTCGGCGTGTCGCTCGACGGGCGCAATTTTCCTTCTACGACATTTCCTTCCACGTCAACGATGACCATGCTTTCCGCCGAAAGTTCGGGATAAGGAACGCCGCTCGGCTTGATTGCGAAAACAGCCGCGTCCTTGTCGAACGCGCTCACGTTGCCCCAAGTGTAAAGCGCGAGGTGCTGCGCGGGAATTTGCATGTTCGCCTCGTAAGCCTGCTGTTTCAGTTCGGAATATTTCGACATATTTTTCTCCTCTTAAAAATCAATCGCGATTTCTGCTTCGAGCATTTCCTCTGATAAAAACTCAAGATTTCAAATTCTCGACCGCGACGCGCTCCACCTTGAGGGTTTCCTTGTAGCCGCAAAGCCATTTGTTGAAGCCTTCCTCGTCCGCCGAGTCGGGGCGAACCGTGCGGATTTTCGCGGAAGAAAAAACTTCGCCCGAAAGCCATTCGCTCAAATCTTTTGACTTCGTGTCCGCGGAATACGCCGCGAGCAATGCCATTCCCCAAGGGCCGCCCTCGCCCGCCGTCTCCATCGCGGAAATCGGAGTGTGCATCGCCGCCGCCATCACTTCAAGTCCCACGCCTTCCGTCTTGAAAAATCCGCCGTGTCCCGTGAGCGAATCGATTTGAACTTTCTCGCCTTCAAAAAGCACGTCCATTCCGATTCGGAGCGTCGCCACGGCAGAATAGATTTGGCTTCGGATGAAATTTTGCAAAGTGAAATTGCAGTCCTGCGAGCGCACCACGATCGGCCGACCTTCGGAAAATCCCGTGACGCTTTCGCCCGAAATGTATCCGAGCGAATAGACTCCGCCGCAATCCTTTTCGCCGTCTTTGGCGCATCCCAAAATGCTGTCGTAAAGCTGTCCCGTTCCGAATTGCGCGCCGAGGATTCTCGCGGCCTCGCCGAAAATCGAAACCCACTTGTTGTATTCCGCCGTGCAAGTGTTCACGTGAACCATCGCCGTTGGCTTTCCTTCGGGGGTGGCCACAATGTCGATTACGCCGGGATACGCCTTGTAGAGCGGCTTTTCCAAAACCACCATCGCAAAAACCGAAGTGCCGGAACTTATGTTTCCAGTCCGCGGGGAAACGGCGTTCGTCGCAGCCATTCCCGTCCCGGCATCACCTTCGGGAGGGGCCATCAGCACGCCCGGCTCCAGGTCGCCCTCGCCGTCAAGCCAAAGCGCGCCTTCCTTCGTGAGATTTCCGCCGGATTTTCCCGCCGCCAAAACTTTCGGCAAAAGGCTTTCAAGCGGACGCGAAATCGCCGCCCTCACCTTTTTGTTCGCGTCGAAAAGCTCGAGCATTTTCTTGTCATAGGAACACGAGTTCATGTCCACGGGAAACATTCCGCTCGCGTCGCCGACGCCGAGCACTTTTTGCCCGCACAAAATCTGATGAATGTAGCCTGCGAGCGTGGTGAAATGATCGACTTGCGCGACGTGCTCTTCGCCGTTCAAAATCGCCTGATAAAAATGCGCGATGCTCCATCTTTCCGGAATGGGAAAATTGAACAAATCCGTGAGTTCCTTCGAAGCCTGCGCCGTAATCGTGTTTCGCCAAGTGCGGAACGGAACCAAAAGCCGCCCGCTTTTGTCGAACGCCAAATATCCGTGCATCATCGCGCTGATTCCCATCGCCTTGAGCCGGGAGAGCTTCACGCCGAATTTCTGCGCCACGTCCTTTTTCAGCGCGGAATACGCCGCCTTTACGCCCGAATGAATCTCATCCAAAGAATAAGTCCAAATTCCGTCGGAAAGGACGCTTTCCCAACTGAAGTCGCCCGAAGCCACCGGATTCATTTCCGAATCGATGAGGACGGCCTTTATCCTCGTCGAGCCAAGCTCGATTCCCAAAACTGCTTTTCCTTCCGAAATTTCCTGCGCGATTTTGCTGTTTTCCATAATTAAAATGATACAATATTTTTTTGAAAACGCAAGCGAAAATTTTTCAAAATTCCGCAAATTCAGTCTTTATGTTTGGAATCCAAACAAAATGATAGAAATTTTGCAACATCGGGAACATAATGACTATACCAATTTTGGCGGAACGCCCTTAAAATATTATTTAGGACGACAAAAAATCGCCCGCAAAACGTTTTCAACCTAACCTATGGAGGAATTTATGAAAAAGGTTGCATTATTCTCAATGGCTTTGGTGCTCGCCGCCAGCGTGTTCGCGGCAAAGCCAAAAACAATCAAAGTTGGAATCATCAACAACGATCCCAACGAATCCGGCTACCGCACTGCGAACGATCGCGACATGAAGGCCACATTCACGAAGAAAAACGGATATTCCGCGTCTTTCGCCTACAGTCTCAAGAACGACGAGCAGATTGCCGCCGCGCGCAAATTCATTCAGGACGAAGTGGACTATCTTTTGATTTCCGCAGCGGGCACTTCCGGCTGGACGAACGTCCTCAAGGACGCGCAGGATGCCGGCGTTCGCGTGATTTTGTTCGACCGAACGATTGACGCGGATCCGAGCCTTTACGAGGCTTCCATCGTTTCCGACATGGCGCAGGAAGGAAAGACGGCCGTGGATTGGCTCGCCTCGCAGAATTTGGGCACGTACAATGTCGTCCACATTCAGGGCGTGATGGGCTCTGCCGCGCAGATCGGACGCACCGGCGCGTTGGACGCGAAAGTCAAGTCAGATTCAAACTGGAATTTGATCACTCAGCAGACCGCCGAATGGAACGCGGAAACCGCGCAGCAGATCGTCCAGTCCGTCATCGACTCAGGCAAAAAATTCAACGTGATTTACGCCGAGAACGACGACATGGCGAAAGGCGCGGTGGCCGCTTTGGACAAGGCGAACATTTCTCACGGAGTGGGCAAAGATGTCGTCGTGATGGGATTTGACTGCAACAAATGGGCGTTGGAAGAGCTTTTGGCGAAGCGCTGGAACTACGACGGCCAGTGCAATCCGTTCCAGGCTGCGTACATCAACACGATCATCCAGGATTTGCAGAACGGAAAGAAGCCCGCGCAGAAGACTGTCATCATGCAGGAAAAAGGCTTCGACGCGAAGACAATCACGAAAAAAGACGTTGACCAATACGGCATCTAATTTTTCTTGAAGTTTGAAGGCGGGATTTCGGAATTTTTTGGATTCCGTTCCCGCCTTATTCGTGCGGAGGGTTTTATGCCCGATTTTCTGTCGCAGTAATTGTATGAAACCCGACTGCGACACCTTATGAGAACAACATACCATGACGCTCTGCGGCGGGGTATGTTGATTTTTTTTGCGCGGTTTTGTGCCGGCAACGAAGTTCCTGTCCAAAATCGCTCTTGATTTTTTGTTTTTGAAAATTAAGATAGAAACTTTATATGGAGGAATCATGCAGGACAATTCCGTTTTGGAAATGCGCGGAATTTTCAAAAGTTTTCCGGGAGTGAAGGCGCTTCAAAATGTGGACTTCACTTTGAGGCAGGGTGAAATCCACGCGCTCATGGGCGAGAACGGAGCCGGAAAATCCACGCTTATAAAAGTTTTGACGGGCGTTCATCCGAAAGACGAAGGCACGGTTTTTGTGAAGGGCTTTGAAAACGCCGTGAACATCCGCTCGCCCGAAGACGCGCAAAAAGTAGGAATCAGCACGGTCTATCAGGAAATAACTCTTTGCAACAATTTGACCGTGGCGGAAAATATGTACATCGGCCGCACGAAAGGCGCGTTCGTGGACTGGAAAAAAATGAACGCGGACGCGGCGAAGATTTTGAACGAACTGCAAATTCCGGTCGAGCCTGAGGCGCAGCTTTCGAGCTGCTCCATCGCGATCCAGCAGATGGTCGCCATCGCGCGCGCCGTGGACATGGAATGCAAGATTCTCATCCTCGACGAGCCGACTTCCTCGCTTGACGACAATGAAGTGGCGAAGCTTTTCAAACTGATGCTCGGACTCAAGGCGAAAGGCGTCGGAATAATTTTCGTGACGCACTTTTTGGAACAAGTCTACGAAGTCTGCGACAGGATTACGGTTTTGCGCGACGGAAAATTGGTGGGCGAATACGAAATCAAGGATTTGCCGAAAGTGGAACTTGTCTCGAAAATGCTCGGCAAGGCTTTGGACGGACTTTCCACCGTAAAAAAGCCCGAGTCGTTTTCGTGCGCTCCGGGCGAAGAGCCGGTCTACCAAACCGAATCGCTTTGCAGCGCGTCCGGCGTAAAGCCGTTCGACTTTTCAATCTACAAAGGCGAAGTGAACGGATTCACGGGACTTTTGGGCTCGGGCCGAAGCGAAAGCGTTCGCGCGATTTACGGCGCGGACAAAGTTTCAGGCGGAAAAGTCAAAATAAATGGAAAGTCCGCGAAAATTTCCCGCCCGATCGACGCGATGAAAAAAGGAATCAGCTATCTTCCCGAAGACAGAAAGCACGACGGAATTGTCGGCGACCTTTCCGTCCGGGAAAACATAATTTTGGCCTTGCAAGTTTTGAAAGGATTTTTCAAGCCGATTTCCTATGCAAAGGCGCAGGCGTTCGCCGAAGAATACATCAAGCTTTTGGAAATAAAGACTGCCAGCGCGGACACGCCCATAAAATCGCTTTCGGGCGGAAACCAGCAGAAAGTGCTCCTCGCGCGCGCGCTTCTTTCCGATCCGCAATATTTGATTTTGGACGAACCGACGCGCGGAATCGACATCGGCACGAAAACCGAAATCCAGGAACTCGTGCTCAAGCTCGCGAAAGAAGGAAAGAGCGTCACTTTCATTTCTTCCGAAATCGACGAAATGCTGCGCACTTGTTCTCGCCTCGTCGTCATGCGCGACTTGAAGCAAGTGGGCGAACTCAAGGGCGAAGATTTGACGCAATCTAAAATTATGGCGACAATCGCGGGAGGAGAAAAATGAATTCCAAGAATCCAAAGGAAATTGTCATGAACCTTTTGAAAAAGCAGATTTTCATTCCGCTGGCGGCTCTTTTGATTTTGGTGGTGTTCAACCTGATAGCCGATCCTTCGTTTTTCAAAATCACGATCGGGCAGAACAGCGACGGAAATCCCGTGCTTTCGGGCTATTTGATTACGATTTTGGACAACGCCTCGGAACTGGCAATCCTTGCTTTGGGAATGACGCTGGTGACGGCGGCTTCGGGCGGACAGGACATTTCCGTGGGCGCGGTAATCGCGATAGCGGGAAGCGTCGTCCTGCGCGTCCTTTGCGGAACGGAGGCGCGGCCTGAAACATTGCAGGCTCCGATAATCGTGGCTTTCCTCGTCGCGTGCATCGTGTCGATGCTTTTCGGCGCGTTCAACGGAATGCTCGTGGCATACTTTAAAATCCAGCCGATGGTGGCGACGCTGATTCTTTTTACGGCGGGACGCTCGATCGCCGCGTGGATAAACAACAACGCGCTTCCAATCGTGAGCGAGCCGCGCTTCGCGTACTTCGGAAACTACATTCCGGGAATCCCGATTCCCACTCCGATTTTCATCGCGATAATTTGCATAGCCATAACGCTGCTGATTTTGAAATTCACGACGCTCGGACTTTACGCGCAGTCCGTCGGAATCAACGCATCGTCGTCGCGCCTGAACGGAATCGACCCGCAGTTCATAAAATTCGTGACATACGTTTTCATGGGACTTTGCGTGGCGGTCGCGGGATTCATAAAGGTGAGCCGAATTTCTTCGATAAACTATTCAGTCATCGCGAAGGACATCGAAATGGACGCTATTTTGGCAGTGGCATTGGGCGGAAACGCGTTGAGCGGCGGCAAGTTCAACATCTGGGCTTCGATTTTGGGCGCGTATGTAATCCAATTCTTGACGACGACGCTTTTCAAATTCAACGTGGCTTCCACCGCGCTTCCGGCATACAAGGCGATTGTCGTGATCGTGCTCGTGATAATCAGCGCGCCAATTTTCCGCGAGAAGGTGGCCGCGCTTTCCAAAAAAATCGGCGCAAGAAAGCTCGCTTCGGCAGCGCAAGGAGGCAACTAAATGGAAAATCCGACAAACGCAAAATTGAATGAAAGTCTTGCGAAAAGGCGTCCGCTTTCGGACACGAATTTGCTGCTTGTGATCACGGTCGTGGTTTTCGCGGTGATGTATTTGTGCTCGATAATTTTCCTCGGCGCGGGATTCCGCAAGCCTCAGACTTTTTTCAACATGCTCAACGAAAACGCCTCGCTGATAATCCTTTCGTGCGGCTTGAGCCTCGTGATGATTACCGGCGGAATCGACATTTCCGTGGGAACGATGACGGCCCTGGTCTGCATGTGCTGCGCGGTTCACCTTGACTTCAAGGGCGGGAACGTCGGCGGCGCAATCTGCATCGCGCTTTTGATAGGCGCGGCGTTCGGACTCGTGCAAGGATATTTGGTGGCGTTCCTTGACATTCAGCCTTTCATCGTGACGCTCGCGGGAATGTTCTTCGCGAAGGGAATGACGACCATCGTCAATTCCACGCAGTTCAACGTCCAGAACGAGGCGTTCGTGAAACTCGTGGAAAAAAGAATCTACGTTCCGGGCGTCGGCTCGACGAACAAGCTGGGCAAATGGATTCCGGCTTACGTGGAAATCGGCGCGGTCGTGGCGATTGTCGTCGTGATTCTGCTTTTCTTCGTCCTGCGGAAAACGAAGCTCGGGCGCAATTTCTACGCGGTGGGCGGAAACGCGCAAAGCGCGAATATGCTCGGAATAAACGTGCGCCGCACGAAATTCCTCGCGCATTTCATTTGCAGCATGCTGGCGGCGGTGGGCGGCTTCGTCTACTTCCTGCACGTCGGCTCCGGCTCGCCTTCGCACGCGGCCGGCGCGGAAATGAACGCCATCGCATCTTCCATCATCGGCGGCACGATGCTCACCGGAGGCGTCGGCAACATCGCCGGAACGTTCTTCGGCGTTCTTTCGCTCGCCACGATAAAGAACATAGTTTCATCGCTGGGACTTGACGAAGCGTGGTGGACGAACATCACGGTCGCGTTTATGATTTGCTTGTTCCTGCTGATTCAAAGCATCGTGCTTTCGCGCAAGAACAAAGACAAGGCGTAAATTTAATTCCGCGTTTTCCTGAACTGAAGCGGCGAAATGTCGTTCATCTTCTTGAAGGCGCGGATAAAATTCTCGCATTCGTTGTAGTTCAAAATTTCCGCAATCTGAGCAATCGTCTTTTCGCTCGTCAAGAGCAAGGCGATTGCCTTTTCATTTAAAAAGAATTTCAAATCTTCCGCCGGCGAAACTCCGAAACATTTCTTGTACAAAACCGAAAAATGGCTTCGGGTGAGGAAGAAATTCTCGCTCATCGCGCGCACCGTCCATTTTTCGGGATTGCGGGCGATTTCGCCGCGCAATTGCTCAAGCCGAAAAAGCGTCTCGCTTTCCCGCTGCGACTTTTGGTCCGGAAAAATTCTCGCGCCTTGAAGCTTCTTCAGCACGCCGATCGCGTTCTTCGTCAGCTCGTAGTCGTGATTCGCGCCTTTGTCGGTGAGAAGCTAGGTGATTTTCTGCATCTCGCTTTTTATCACGTCGGAATTCTTCACATAAAAAATTTCGTCCACGGGCAAATTGAAGTCCCTGTAAAAATTCCTGTCCTGCGGCGGCGTGCGAAACCTGATGTAGTCGTTCTCGAATTTTCCGAAGCGTCCGTAATAATCTTGCGGCGTGCCGGGCTTGTACAGAATGCACGCGTTGGGCTGAGTCTCGATTCTGCGTTCGCCGAGCGTAATCACCATCGGCGAATAAAAATGCAAGAGAACCCATTCGAAAGTTCCCTCGGGAATGCTGATGCGGAAACCTTCCGCCTCGCTTTTCCTGTAAAATCCGCCGTAAAAATTTATGTCCATAAGATTTCAAATGATGTCAAAAATTTGGAATTTTTGACATCATTTGAAACGCGATTTCGCAGCGAGGCGAGAAATCGCAGTCGATGTGCGAGTTTTACGCAATTCCTGCGGAATTGCTACCGAGCTTTCGCTTTGCGAAAACTCGTCCGGCATTACTCGACGTTCAAATTTTGCAGCACCATTTTTGACACAGAATTTGAACGTCCGCTAATTTTTATGATAAACCGAAATCCGCAGATTTGCAAGTCTTTTTCATGGAAAAGCTCTTTACATTTTCGCAAGCCGCGCGTTTTTGCACGACTGAATTGTGCCAAACTGCACGACTCAACGAGCATTGACGCAAATGCATTTTTCGATTATTATATTCTTTATAAATCAAAAATTTTTTGTGAAGAAACTGAAAAATAATCAGGACGTTTAAAGTTTGCGTCGAAGAGGTCGCCGCAAACTTTAACTTCGAGTTTTCTGCGAAAACTCGTTTATTGCATTGCGATTTTTCGCTTCGCTGCAAAATCGCATTTTTGTCAACTCCCGAATCTGAAGATTCGCTCGTTGTCAAAAAAATAAGGGACGTTTGAAGTTTGCGCCGCAAACTTCAACTTCGAGTTTCTTTTAAAAACTAGTTTATCAAATGTGATTTCTCGCTTCGCTGCGAAATCGCATTTTTAGCAACTCCCGAATTCAAAGATTCGCTTGTTGTCAAAATTAACGGAGAGATTTTATGAAAGGAATCATTCTTGCCGGCGGTTCTGGCACAAGGCTTTATCCGCTTACGAAAGTGACATCAAAACAACTTTTGCCAGTTTATGACAAGCCAATGATTTTTTATCCTTTGTCAACGCTGATGCTTGCCGGCATACGCGACATCCTCATCATCTCCACTCCGGCAGATCTTCCCAATTTTGAAAGACTTCTCGGCGATGGCTCGCAGTACGGAATCAATTTGAGTTACAAAGTGCAGCCGAGTCCCGATGGACTTGCGCAGGCGTTTATTCTCGGCGAGGACTTCATTGGCGAAAATGCTTGCGCCATGGTGCTTGGCGACAACATTTTTTACGGCAATGGATTTGGAACGATTCTTCGCGATGCCAAAAAAAACGCCGAAGAAAACAATCGCGCGACGGTTTTCGGCTATTATGTGCCTGACCCGGAACGTTTTGGCGTCGTCGATTTTGATGAAAATGGCAAGGCGCTTTCAATTGAAGAAAAGCCTTCCGCCCCGAAAAGCAATTACGCCGTAACAGGCTTGTATTTCTATCCGGCGGGCGTGAGCAAAAAGGCAAATCAAGTCAAACCTTCCGCCCGTGGAGAATTGGAAATCACCACGTTGAATGAAATGTATCTTGATGAAAGTTTGCTTGACGTTCGAATTTTCGGACGCGGCTTCGCGTGGCTTGATACAGGAACAATGGACAGCTTGCTTGACGCTTCAAACTTTGTCCAAATGGTGCAAAACCGACAGGGTGTCGAAATATCGGCTCCCGAAGAAATCGCGTTTATCAATAAATGGATTGACAAAGAAGGTCTTTTAAAATCCGCCGAAAATTATGGCAAGTCTCCATACGGAGCGCACCTCAAGGCCGTGGCGGAAGGAAAAGTAAAATATTGAAAAGTGCAATCTAAAATTCAGACGCGATTTTGTTCTGGCAAGGAATTTCCTGACAAAACCGCCATTGACTTTATAGGAGAAATTATGATGAATATTTTTGTAACAGGCGGCGCAGGCTTCATCGGCGCGAATTTCGTGTTCAATATGCTCAAAACTCATCCTGACTACAGAATTGTTTGTCTGGACAAGCTCACTTATGCGGGCAACCTTTCTACGCTCGCGCCCATCATGGAAAATCCAAATTTCCGTTTTGTCAAAATAGACATCTGCGACAGAGAAGCCGTGTACAAACTTTTTGAAGAGGAAAAGCCCGACATAGTTGTAAACTTTGCGGCGGAATCTCATGTGGATCGTTCAATTGAAAATCCTGAAATTTTCCTCAAGACAAATATTCTCGGAACACAAGTTCTTATGGACGCTTGCCGCAAATACGGAATTCAAAGATATCATCAAGTTTCAACCGATGAAGTTTACGGCGACCTTCCGCTTGACAGACCCGATTTATTCTTCACGGAAACAACTCCGATTCACACAAGCAGTCCATACAGTTCTTCAAAGGCTGGCGCAGATTTGCTTGTCATGGCTTACCACAGAACTTACGGATTGCCTGTAACAATTTCGAGATGCTCAAACAATTACGGTCCTTACCATTTTCCCGAAAAACTCATTCCGCTGATGATTGCGAATGCGCTCGCGGACAAGCCGCTGCCAGTTTACGGCGAAGGTTTGAACGTGCGCGACTGGCTTTACGTTGAAGATCATTGCCGCGCAATTGACCTGATTATTCACAAAGGCAGAGTCGGTGAAGTTTACAATGTGGGCGGCCACAATGAAATGAAAAATATCGATATCGTCAAACTCATTTGCAAGGAACTTGGAAAACCTGAAAGCCTCATCATTCACGTTGAAGACAGAAAGGGACATGACATGCGCTATGCAATCGACCCGACAAAAATTCACGACGAGCTTGGCTGGCTGCCCGAAACAAAATTCGCTGACGGAATCAAGAAAACCATTCAATGGTATCTTGACAACAAGAAATGGTGGGAAACTATAATTTCAGGCGAATATCAAAATTACTACGAGAAGATGTATGGCAATCGCGCCGAGGTATAAGATGAAAGCGTTCGTAACCGGAGTTGGCGGGCAATTCGGACATGATGTTCTAGGACAACTAGGAAGGGAGATTCGGCAATGGGACAAATAAAAGTTGAAAAAAACGTCGGCGGAATAGAAGGGCTTTGCGTAATCACTCCCGCAGTTTATGGCGACAATCGCGGTTATTTTATGGAAACATATAATCAGCGCGACATGAAAGAAGCTGGCATCGACATTGCATTCGTGCAAGACAATCAAAGTTGTTCAACCAAAGGAGTGCTTCGCGGACTTCATTTTCAAAAACAATTTCCGCAGACAAAACTCGTGAGAGTCATCAAGGGCAGTGTGTTTGATGTCGTTGTGGATTTGCGAAAGGAATCAAAAACTTATGGAAAATGGCACGGCGTTGAACTTACAGATGAAAACAAAAAACAGTTTTTCATTCCGAAAGGCTTCGCACACGGATTTCTTGTTCTCTCGGATATAGCCGAATTCTGCTATAAATGCGACGACTTTTATCACCCAAACGACGAAGGCGGCCTTGCATGGAACGATCCTGTAATCGGCATCGACTGGGGAATCGTCGGAAATTATAATGGAAGCGCATCCGCCGAAGGATATTCGCTTAAAGATGGAACCAAACTTAATTTGAGCGAAAAAGATCAAAAGTGGCTTGGATTAAAAGAATCTTTTAAATTTTAAATCCGCGAATTCATTGCATTAAAATCCGTTTCGCCAAAAAAATTCACGCATCATTTTCCCCATGAAAAATTTCGCAGCCTTGTTTTTTCTGCGGCAAATTCGCAGAAATGCGATGCAAAATTGCGAAGCAAGTTTTAACTCATTGACGCAAATGCGTTTTTCGGCTAAAATTATATTGTCATATTTATTTCAAAAAACAGAGGTGGAAATATGAACAAGATTTTGGAAAAACGCCAGCTTTCCGAAGCGGTGTTTCTGCTGAAATTTCACGCGCCCGACATCGCGAGGAATCGCAAGGCCGGACAGTTTTTGATTGTGCAAGTGGATCAGGATTTGAGCGAGCGCATTCCTCTCACGATTGCCGACGCGAACGCCGAAGAAGGCTGGGTCGCCATCGCGTTCCAGCCGGTTGGCGCGTCCACCTACAAACTTTCGCAGTTGAAAGAAGGCGACTATTTGGGCGGCGTTTTGGGTCCGCTCGGCGTACCCAGCGAAATCAAAAAATTCGACGCGCCCGTGGTTTGCGTGGGCGGTGGTTTCGGCACGGCTCCGCTTTATCCGATTGTTCAGGCTTTGAAGGAAGCGGGCAACAAAGTCATTTTGATTGAAGGCGCGCGCACGAAAGATTTGTTGATTTTCGTTGACGAAATGAAAGCCGTTTGCGACGAAGTTATCATCACCACGGACGACGGCAGCGCGGGCGAAAAAGGCGTTACCACGATTCCGCTCGAGCGGCTTTGCCAAAGCGAAGTTCCGCCGGCGCAAGTCATCGCCATCGGCCCTCCAATAATGATGAAATTCTGCTGCCAATGCACGGCGAAATACAATGTTCCCACGGTCGTTTCGCTCAACACGATTATGATTGACGGCACTGGAATGTGCGGCGGCTGCCGAGTGAATGTGGGCGGGCAGACGAAATTCGTTTGCGTGGACGGCCCGGACTTCGACGGCCATCAAGTGGACTGGGACAATATGATGATGCGAATGAAGGCTTTCAAGCCGCAGGAAACGGAAGCGTTCCACAAATGCAAAATCGGAATCAAATAAGAAAATTAAGGCGGAAATTATGACAAGCGAAAAATTGGCTGAAACGGCAAAAATCGAATACGAAAAAATCAAGGACAAAATCGCGTCGGGCACGCTTTCGCCCAAAGACAGAATGGCGATTCCCGCGCAGGAAATGCCTGTGGGCGAGCCGAAAACGCGCGCTCGCCAAATGACGGAAGTCGCATTGGGCTACACCAGCGAGCAGGCCATTGTGGAAGCGAACCGCTGTCTTCAATGCAAAAATCAGCCATGCGTCGCGGGCTGCCCGGTGAACGTTCAGATTCCGAGATTCGTGGCGCAAGTCGCGCTTGGAAATTTCAAGGAAGCCGCCGACATCATCAAGGAAACGAATCTTCTTCCTGCAATTTGCGGTCGAGTTTGTCCGCAGGAAAAGCAATGCCAGGGCGCGTGCACCGTCGGCAAGGCGAACAAGTCTCCCGAACTCGCCGTGAGCATCGGGCGTTTGGAACGCTTCGTCGCCGACTACGAGCGCGCGCAAAACCTCGCCTCGCTTCCGAAAATCGCCGCCGAAACTGGAAAGCGCGTTGCCGTGATTGGCTCAGGCCCTGCCGGACTTACGGTCGCCGCGGACTGCCGACGCGCCGGACACGATGTTACGGTTTTTGAAGTTTTGCACAAAGCCGGCGGCGTCATGGTTTACGGAATTCCTGAATTCCGCTTGCCAAAATCCATCGTCGCGGACGAAGTGGAAAATCTTAAGAAAATGGGCGTGAAATTCGAAATGAATTTTTTGGCGGGACGAACGGCTTCGCTCGAACAAATTCTTTCCGAAAAAAAATTCGACGCGGCGTTCGTCGGAACTGGCGCGGGCTTGCCGAAATTCTTCAACATTCCGGGCGAAAATTTCATCGGAGTTTTCAGCGCAAACGAATATCTCACTCGCGCGAATTTGATGAAAGCGTATCAAAAAGGCACGGCCGACACTCCTTACTATGACGCGAAAACCGTCGTGGTTTGCGGAGGCGGAAACGTCGCGATGGACGCGGCTCGAATGGCTTTGCGGTTGGGCGCGGAAAAAGTTTATGTCATCTATCGGCGCACGCGAAACGAAATGCCGGCGCGAAAAGAAGAAGTCGATCACGCGGAAGAAGAAGGCGTGGAATTCCGATTTTTGGAAAATCCAGTCGAAATTCTTGGAAACGCCGAGGACGGAAAAGTCACGGCGATTCGCGCTTTGAAATATGAACTCGGCGAAGTGGACGCTTCGGGTCGCCGCCGACCCGTGGAAATAAAAGGCAGCGAGCACGACATTCCTTGCGACGCCGTGATTGTGGCTTTGGGCAACAATTCAAATCCGCTCATTCCACGGACGACTTCGCAAATCAAAACTGACGAGCGCGGTCACATCATGGTGGACGAAAATCAAGCTACGAGCATGCCGAAAGTGTGGGCGGGCGGCGACATCGTTTTGGGCGCGGCAACGGTAATTCTCGCGATGGGCGAAGGCAGAAAGGCCGCCGCAAGCATCAACGAATTCCTTGCCGGAAAATGACAAATTGAAATTATGGATGCAGTGAAAAATTTAGTTGAGTATTACGATGAACTTTTTCCAGTTTCGGACGCTCAAAGAATTTTTTTTGAAAGCTACATTCCGCAATTTTCTCCGCCGGTAAAATTCCTGAGTATCGGATGCGGCACAGGAATTTTCGAGCATCGGCTTGCGAAAAACGCCATCGACGTTACGGCGATCGAAACGATTCGCGATTTTTTGAATTCCGCCACGCGCCGCTACCGAAACCAGCTTATGGCCTTGCGATATTTCCAAATGTCCACGCTGGAAATGACGAAATTTTTGGGAAAGAATTTTTATAACATAATTTCCTGTTTGAACAGCCGAATCGCGTTCATCCACAAAAAAGAATTCTTGAAAAAATTTTTTTCGGATTGCAAGGAATTGCTTTCGGAAAACGGAATCGTAATTTTGGGCTTGGAGAATTTCGAAAAATTCCGAGCCGAGCCAAAGTCGATTTTGCCGGCGCGAAAAAGCATCCGCATCACTTACAAAAGCCAAATCGTAAAAAACGCGCAAGGCACATTTTTGGAAAGCCGCTTGGAAAACGAAAACAAAATCCTGCCTGTTTACGAGCGCGTTCCGATTTATCCTTTGAAAAAAAGCGAAGTCGCCGAATTCGCGAAAGAAGCCGGATTTGAGAAAATCGAATTTTTTTCGGACTTTGAAAAAAATTCGTTCGAAGAAAAAACTTCGGATTATCTGCTAGCGGTGATTAGATAAAATCGCGCGCGTCCAGCCGCAATTTTCCGCCGCGAATTCCCGTCAGTTTAATTTATCCGCCAGCGATTGTTTTCCTTTACGAAGCGTTTTGAATTCACTTCGATGATTCTGCCGTCCTCGCCGTGAAGTTTTATCATCGAATTGAGCGGATTGATTTCCGTGATTCGGAAATTCGTTCCTTCGTAGAAAATTCTCGCGCCTTCTTGCGGAAGTTTTTTTCGCGCTTCGGAATAAAAATCGTACTCGTAAGAAAGGCAGCACAAAAGCCGTCCGCATTGCCCCGAAATTTTCATCGAGTTGAGCGAAAGGTTTTGTTCCTTTGCCATTCGGATGGAAACCGGGCGCAATTTGTCGCTGATGGCGTGGCAGCAACAAGCCCTGCCGCAAATTCCAAGTCCGCCAGTTATGCGCGATTCGTCGCGCACGCCGATTTGCCGCAATTCGATTCGCATCTTGAAAACGCCCACCAAATCTTTTACAAGCTCGCGAAAATCCACGCGCTGATCCGCGCTGAAAAAGAAAAGCGCCTTCGGCTCGTCAATCAAAAAATGCACGCCCAGCAATTTCATATTGAGCCGGTGCGCCGCGACTTTTTCCTGAAAAATCTTGAACGCGCCTTTTTCCTTTTCCTTGAAATTTTCGGCTTTCTTCAAATCGGCGGAAGTGGCTTTGCGTTCAATCTGAACGATGTCGTCTTTTTTTATGCCGATTGGACTTTTCGCCCTTCCCAAAACGCGCGCCAAATCTTTGCCGTAACGCGTGGGCACGATGACGCTTTCGCCTTGTTCCAACTTGATTCCGCCGGGAGACGCGAAAATGCCCTCGCAGGAATAATCCAACTTTAGCGCGTAAAGCGGTTCGTCGAAAACAAATTTTTCGCCCGAAATTTCCGCGCCCGAATCGTCTTCCAAAGCCGCGATGTCTTCGTCTTGTTCTATGTCTTTTTCAAAAATGTCGCTCATAATTTTTCCCAAATAAATTCGCCGCGAATTTTGTACGGCTTTAATTTTATTTTACTTTTAAACCGCGCTTAAGTCTATAACTAAACCGTTTATTTCATGAATTTTTTCGAGCAATTTGAATTTGTCCAAATGGTTGTACCAAATGTCGTAGGCGAGGCGATCCAATTTTTGGTTTATCGCCTGCACCAAAATCAAAGGCTCGCGTTTTTTTCCTCGGCGTGGCGAACGCTTGTGTTCTTCCAAAAAGTAATTGTTCTTTTCGATGTAGCGGACGAAATGCCCGACCGCCTTTTTGTATTTTTCAAAACTTTCGCCGCTCCCGAATTTGCTGAGTTCGTCGCCCGCAATGTCGAGTTGGTCTTTCAAAAAAATTATCGCCTCTTCCTGACTCATTCCAGCGATTTCCGCCGGAAGTCCCGCCGCCGTCAAAGAATTTTGTTCCAGATTTTTTTGAATGAGCGAAGAAAAAAGCGGCTTTTTTACGCTTTGCTCTTTTTCCTTGCGCCGCGCAGCGTCGGCAGCGATTTGGCTTTGCGTCGCCTGCGTTGCGTTGTAATACAATCCGTTCGAAGTGGCGTCGATTGAATTCATTTGATGATTGACTTGCTTTTGATTTCGCGAAGTTCGTCTTGCTTTTTGCTTTCCGCCTCGAACGACGCTTCGTCGAAAAGCGCGATGCAATGTCCGTGAAAAACCACGCCGTTCGCGATTTGAAGCTTGCGCGTGGCGATGTCGCCGATTACGGCGGACGATGCGTTCAACTTGATGCTTTCAGGCGCGGAAATGTCGCCCAAAACGATTCCGTTTACCACGGCGGATTTCGCGCTTATGTTTCCACGGATTCGAGCCGCTTCGCCGACGATTATGTTTCCGGTCGTCTGCAAGTCGCCGTCAATGTCGCCGTCCACCATCACCGCGCCTG
Organism: uncultured Treponema sp.; assembly: GCA_964653395.1. GTDB lineage: Bacteria > Spirochaetota > Spirochaetia > Treponematales > Treponemataceae > Treponema_D. Next base: position 17,065 of record CAZZFL010000021.1, read on the forward strand.
AAACGCGCAAATCGCCTTTGAACGACGAGCCTGCGCCGATTATCGTGCTGATTGAAATGTCGTCAAAAAGCAAGGCCATCTTCAACCTCTTGCTTATTTGATGTTGAGATATTTCATCGGATCCACAACGTCGCTTCCGATATGGACTTCATAATGCAAATGAGGACCTGTCGTGACGCCGGTGTTTCCGATGGTGCCGATGATGTCGCCCTGCGAAACAAATTGTCCGGGAACGACGCGAAAAGTATTCATGTGAGCGTAGCGCGTGTAAATTCCGTGCTTGTGCTTGATAATCAAATTGTTTCCGTAGCCCGCGTCATAGGCGCGCGTGACGACCTGCCCATTCGCCGGCGCGCGAATCGGATCGCCGCTGCGCCATGTGGACATATCCAGCCCTTTGTGGACATACCATTGTCCCGTAATCGGATGAATGTTCGGCCCGAACGGCATTGAAATATGCAACTGCGGACTGCGAACCGGCCAAATGCTCGGAATGTCCGCGAAAAGCGAATTCTGCGTTTCAAGCAACTTTCCGATTTGTTCGATTGGCTGAACGGCGCTTTCCAAATAAACGTTGAGCTTTCGGATGTCCGCGGCTTCCCGGACGCTTCCCATCGTCAAGCCTTCCGAACTGAAAAGCGAAGAAAGGTCGCCGTTCGACATGGCCGAATTCCCGAAATTCGTCTGCTGGTCGATTCCCAAAAGCGAAAGCGACTGGCTCAGCGAAGATTGGAAGCGTTTCGCGGTCTGCAAAAGATTGTTGTTTTCGTCGCGCAATTCGTCAAGGCTCGCCATCGTCTCGCGGTTTTCCGAAAAAAGCCGGCTGATTTCCGCGCTGGAACTAATCGCGCCCTTGTTGAAAAAAACGAAACTCACCAAAATTCCCGCGATGATTACGACTCCCAAAACCATCGCGAAAACATTCGTCTGCAAATTCATGACTTTGCCCTGCGAATGCGGAACAATCATTATCGTGAGTTTGTTGTCAAATATATGGTAAAATTTTGCAAATCCGCCGCGAATTCTTTGACCCAATGTCGGCTTGTCTGTCGTGAAAGAGCGTGCCATGACTTTTGACAAATCTTTGTTTCCGAACAATTTTATTCCCCCATGCTCATACGAGTAACGACAATAAGCACATCATTACGATTTTAGCACGCAAATGGCAATTTGTCAAGAACAAATTCTGAAAAGCGAAACCATAATAAAAATCGTTTTTTATTTGACAAAAAACCGAAACCGTGCTATTATTTTAAATATCGGTAGAAACTCAAAAAAAAGTAAGTGTCGGCACAAAAATATCGACGCTTGCCCAAAAGAGTTATCCGTGCGGAGGGCTTCGCATCCCGACGCTCGCGTCGTAACAAAGGGAATGAAGCCCGACTGCGATACCTTGTTGAGAACACCAAACCTTGATGCTTGCGTCGAAGTTTGGTGATTATTATTTTCGCCGCTTTAATGTGGCTCATAGGAAAATGCCATGCAGCTTTTTGATACTCACGCCCACATCGGGCTGATTTATGACGACCCGATTGAACAATTGCGCGTAATTCAGCAGGCGAAAGTTGCCGGAGTCACGCGGATTGTCAGCATCAATAATTCTCTCCATGATTTCGAAAAGGTTTATCCGAATTTGAAATCGATTTCAGGAATTTATCACGCCGTGGGCGTCGCGCCTGCCGAAGTCGTGAATCCCGGCAAAGATTGGATTCGCACAATCGAAGAAAGCGTGAAATTGCCGAACGTCGTCGCGATCGGCGAAACGGGCTTGGATTATTTCAAGCAATTCGGCGACAAGCGTTCGCAAATCGAAATGTTCATCACGCAGCTCGAACTGGCGCAAAAGCACAATCTTCCCGTGATCATTCACAATCGCGACGCGGGCAAGGATATTTTCGACATTTTGAGCCAGCGGATTCCGGATTCGGGCGCGATTTTGCATTGCTATTCCGAAGATGCCGAATACGCGAAAAAATGTCTCGACGCGAATCTCAATGTTTATTTTTCTTTTGCGGGAAATTTGACTTATCGGAACGCGCGCAATTTGCATGAAACTGTCCTCAATGTTCCCGTGGAACGAATTTTGATTGAAACGGAAAGTCCGTTTATGATTCCGGCGGAATTTCGCGAAAAAAAGCGCACGATGCCGAAATATTTGCCTTCCACGGCGAAATTCCTCGCGGAAATGCTGGAAATGGATTTGGAAGAATTGAGCGTGCAACTTTGGAAAAACAGCTGCAAAATTTTCAAGCTGCCGGAATGAGCCGAAAAAGCGCGGCGTGCTTGCGAACTTTTTCGCGCAGACTTGCGCATGATTTTTTTGACGGCGGAATTAGTCGAAACGCAACTTGAAATGAATTTGTTTCATTCAGTAAAAATCGGAAATCTTTCTCTGCCGGGAAATCTCTTCCTCGCGCCGGTGGCCGGCTACAGCGACCGCGCTTTTCGCAGCGTTTGCGTCAAAGGCGGAAGTTGCTTTGAATACACTGAAATGGTTTCGATGGAAGCGCTCACGCGCGATTCGAAAAAAACGCAAGGCTTGATGGAGCGCGCGCCGAACGAAAGCGCGTATGCCGTGCAGATTTTCGGCGGAAATGAAAATGTCGTGGCGGAAGGCGCGCGGATTGTCTTGCAAAAAACTTCGTGCGAACTCATCGACATAAATTGCGGATGCCCCGTGCCCAAAATCATAAAAAGCGGCGCGGGCGCGGAACTCACTCGAAATCCCGAAAAACTTTTCAAAATCGCGAGCGCGGTTGTGAAGGCAGTTTCGGAATTTGAAGACGAGCGTCCGACATTCGGCGGAAAGCCTGCTCCGCAAAAAATTCCTGTCAGCGTGAAAATCCGTTCGGGCTGGGACGCGCAGAATTTGACTTGGAAAGAAGCCGCAGCCGCCGCATTGGAAGCTGGCGTTTGCGCAATCACGATTCATCCACGCACGCGCGCGCAAGGCTACGAAGGCAAAGCCGACTGGAACATTTTGGCGGCGCTCGTGGAATTTGTCGCGGGAAGAATTCCTGTTTTCGGGAGCGGCGATGTTTTTTCGCCACAGGACGCGAAAAATATGCTCGAGCAAACTAGCTGCGACGGCGTGATGTTCGCGCGCGGCGCGATGGGGCGGCCTTTCATTTTTAGGCAGACGCGCGAACTTTTGGAAAAAGGCGCGTTCGAGGAAATTTCCGCCGCAGAAAAATTCGCCGCCGCGTTCGAAGAATTGGATTTGCTTGCCGCCGACATCGGAGAAGATGCCGCATGCCGCGAAATGCGAAAACGATTTTGCGCTTATTCAAAAGGAATTTCAGGCGGCGCAGAACTTCGGAAAAAAATCGTCCACGCGGAAAGCAAGGCGGACTATCGGGAAATTTTCGCGGAAATGGATTTGAAAGCAATTTAGGATTTCGGGGCGAAATTTGCAAAGCCAATGTGTTTGCGCTGGGCGAGTTGCTTCAAATTTTCGGCGGCTTCTTCGCCTGAAAAAATCTTGATTTCTATATTAGATTCCAGTTTTTTTGAAATAATTCAACATTTCTCTTTTTAAAATCTCACCGAGTTCGCGCGAAATTTTTTCGCTGAAAATTCTCTTGTCAAATTCAATCGTATTTTTTGGGCAACCCTCTTCATCAAAAAGCGCGGAAACTTTGATGCCGAGCGCGGCGGCAATCGCGTCAACAGTTTCGGGTTTGGGAAAACGAGAAGACGGCCTCTCGATTTCTGCGATATAATTCAAATTGAATCCGCATTTTTCCGAAAGTTTTTCCTGCGTCAATCCAGCTTTTTTCCTGTAAAATTTCAGGTTCTGCTTGAAAATTTCTCTTGCGCCCATTTTTCAACGATATGAGAAAAATCAGTTTTTTTACATATCTAAATTGACAGTTTTAAATTTTTTATTGACATTTTCTGTCAAATTGATTATATTTTTTATAATCAAAATGCCGGATTTTGCAATCTTTTTTTAATAATCCGTCATTCAAATAAGGAATTTAAAATGAAATCCAATTCCAAAAAAATCGTCTGTACACTTTTGGTGTTTTTCGTTTTCTACACGCTCGCCGATGAACTTTTCAGCTTTTACAAAAAACAAGGTTTGGCGTACAAAAGCATTTCAAAGGTTTTTCGCACGGTGCGAAATTCTCAAACTGAACAGCAATTCAAAAAGGCGAAGAAAAATCCCCCGCCACAAACAAAATATCTTGAAAATCGATTTTTGATTGCGCACGCTTTCGGCGAAATCGAAGGATTCGCGTACACGAATTCTCTTGAAGCGTTCCAAAAAAATTACGCGGGCGGGCATCGGATTTTCGAAGTGGATTTTTCACTCACAAGTGACGGACGCCTTGTCGCCTGTCACGATTGGGATTATTTCAATTTGATTTCTGATACGAGCGGAATTCTTTCTTACGCAGAATTCAAAAACGCAAAAATATACGAAAAATTTTCTCCGCTTGCAATCGAAGACATAATTGAATTGATGAAGCAGTATCCAGATTTTTTCATTGTAACAGATAAATTTTTTCCAGGAGAGGAAAAAGCAATGTTGGAAAAACTGCTTTTCGCCTGTGACTACGACGAACAACTTTTGCAACGATTTGTGATTCAAGTTTACTCAGACAAAAATTTTTTAGCAATCGACAAAATTCATCATTTTGAAAATTACATTTATACACTGTATGTTCGCGGCAAAGACGACTTGGAACAAAACGCGAAATTCTGCGTGATTCACAAAATTCCCGTCGTAACAATGTGGGACACTTGGGCGACAAGTGGCGTGACAAAAATCTACAACGAATTTGGCATAAAAATTTTCGCGCACACGGTGAATGACGAAAGCAAGTTCCAAAAGCTTCAACGCTGGGGGGGGGTATACGGAATATACACGGATTCCATTTTGCCAAAGCCTGAAAATTTTTTCTTCACAGAGGAACGCATAAAATGAAATCCGATTACAAAAATTTTGCTATGGTTTTGACGAGATTTCAACTCTCCTCTAAAAAACTTTTATCGATGGCGTTCGCTTCGATTTTTTTCACATTTGGTTTTTTATTTGTAGTACGAAATCGTTCTTTGCGGACAATTCTATTTCATATTGCAAGCGGCGACATAGCTTTTTTGTTAAAATTGATTTTGCTCGCATTGTTCTTCTTTGCATTCCAAGTTTGCTTTTGGATTTGGTGCAAAACTCATTCAAATTTACTGAAAAGAATTTTCTCAAAAACTAGCAACAAAAAATTGATTTTCGCTTCCATAGTTTGCGCCACTTTAGCAAGTTTCCTCTTTTTGTTCACGACATATTGCATGGAAAACTATCCAATTGATGAGCCGGAAACTGTTTTTTTCGTTTTGTGTTCGCCATTGGAAGGCGCAGAAAAAAATTTCTTTTTTCACATTTTTCTTTTCGTGATAATTCCAGTAATTTTTATTTTGGCAATTTGCGTTTTCATTTCTATGAAACACAAGTCGCTCAACAAAAATGTCATTTATTTTTTCTTCGCGCTTTTTCCAATTTCCATTTTCTTTTTTTGGACAAAATTCAAAATCAATGAGTATTTTCCAATTTTAAAAGAATACAAAGAGCCGGCGGAATTTTCACAATTTTGGCAGGACAACTTCATCGAACCAAAAATCAGCGAAATTGAATTTCCGCAAAAAAAGCGCAATCTCATTTTCATAATTATGGAATCAATGGAATCTAGTTTTGCGGACGTGCAAAACGGCGGACTGTTCGAAGAAAATTGCATTCCGAATTTAACTCGCCTTGCAAATGAAAATGTGAATTTTTCGCAAAGCCAAAAAATTGGAGGCGGCTTGGATGTCAGAAATACAAGTTGGACAGTCGCCGCGCTGACAGCAAAACTCGGCGGCATTCCGCAAAATTTAAGCGCGGCTTCCAATCCTACAAACTTGCCGCATTTTTTGCCGAACGCGATTTTCTTGACTGATATTTTGGCGGCGAATGGCTATGAAATGCTTTTTCTTTGTGGCTCGGACAAAGGCTTTGCTTCTCGCGACAAACTTTTCGAGAATCATGGAAATGTAGAAATTCATGATTTGAATTATTATCGCCAAAATGGATTTTTGAAAAAAAATTATCATGACGGCTTTTGGGGCTTCGAGGATTTTCACCTTTATGAATTTGCGAAAATGGAACTCGAAAAAATTTCCAAAAATGACGCGCCGTTTTTTCTTTCTTTTTTGACGGTGGACACGCACACTCCGGAAGGTCACATCTGTGAAAAATGCGCATCCGAAAATGAACTCGAGCCAAAAATAAAAACTGTCATAAAATGTGCCGACCGCCAAATCGGAGATTTTATTGAGTGGTGCAAAATTCAAACTTGGTACGAAAATACTACTATAGTAATTTGCAGCGACCATTTTTTCATGGTCAGCAAAGCCACTGAAAATCTTTTTCCAAAACAAGAGCGAATTCTAGTCGATGGAATTGAAAACAAGAAGCGCAAAATTTTGCCGCAAACCACGCAAAGACATTGGCTAAATATTTTCATAAACGGCGCAATGCCTCAAAAACCGTATTGCGAAAAAAATCGCACTTTCTCTTCATTCGATGTTTATCCTACAACGCTCGCTGCGCTCGGCGCGATTTTTCCCAAAGAAGGCTTGGCATTTGGAAGAAATTTATTTTCAGAAGAACAAACATTGCTCGAACTTTTCGGTTTAGAAAAATTGAATTGCGAGATTTCAAAAAAAACAATTCAGTTTGAAAAATTGGTTCACTGAAAATTGCACCGCAATTTTATAAAATCTCAATTCATAAAAACCGATGACAATTTT
>CAZZFL010000022.1:0-23174 GCA_964653395.1 uncultured Treponema sp.
TCAACTTTCGAACTGTTGAAAAAGTCATTTCGCAACGAAGTGAGAAATGACAATATATAAACGAGTTTTGAAAAACTCGAAGTTAAAATCCGCACGCTATTTTAGTGCGAATTTTAAACGCTTTAATTTTCAGCCGCTAAATTTAAATATTCTCAAACAAAAAAGGCGGAAATATAAATTCCGCCCTTTTCTAAAATATGAATTTTTATTACGAAATTTAGATTCCGTAAGCCTGCATAATTTTCTCGGCAGTGGCACTTATGGTCTGCGGATTGAGATAATTCGCATCCTTGATTTTTTCCTTCACTTGCGCAACCAAATCCATTCGCACGTCAGGAGTTTCGTCGGCAATTCCCTTGAGATAATACGCTTCCGCCATTTCCCGGGCTTCCGCAGAAACGGAAATCGAATCGGGCGAACCTTTTACGCTTCCGGCATTTTGAGCGCGTTTTGTATTCTGCACATTGTTGAGCGGGCTGATTCCGCCAATTTGGTCTATTTTCATATTACACCTGCCTTATGCCTATATTATCGGCACAAATCCTCTTTAAGTTTAATGTTTTTTAGAACAAATTTCAACAGCGCAAAATGAAATTCGTTCCAAAAATCCTCTAAATTCCCGCCACGAAAACCGCGATTTCGCCCTTGACGGACTGCCTTTGCGCGTATTCGTCGCGAACTTGGACGGCCGTGCCGTCCGTAATTTCTTCGTGAATTTTCGTCAATTCACGTCCAACTACAATTCTCCGTTCGCCTTCAATATCGGCAATGTCCGAAAGCAACTTTACGATTCTAAACGGCGATTCGTACAAAACGAACGCTTTTTTCATTTCGAGCAATTCGCGAAGCCGCTTGCGGCGTTTGCCGGGGCTGGGCGAAAGGAAGCCTTCAAAAACTAGCGTCTTTCCGCCAGGACCTGCCACGCTCACCAAAGTGGCGAACGCGCTTGGGCCAGGAATCGGCGTTACGACAAATCCCGCGTCGCGCACTTTTTTCGCCAAAATCGCGCCGGGATCGCTTATGCCCGGCATTCCCGCGTCGCTCGCATACGCCACATTTTTTCCGTCTTTTAAAAGCGCGATGATTTTTTCGGCGGCGGAATCTTCGTTTTGGGCGCGGCACGAAATCATCGGTTTCCTGATTTCAAAATGCGTCAACAATTCGAGCGTGTGGCGCGTGTCTTCGGCCGCCACAACATCCGCATTTTTCAGCGTCTCAAGCGCGCGAAAAGTGATGTCGCCCAAATTCCCGATTGGCGTTCCAACAATATACAAAACCGACACATTTTATTATAACATAAAAAGATGCGAAATGCAAGTCCATTAATAAAAAACCGCCTCAAACGAGGCGGCTCATGCACTATGCGCTTGCTTCCGATGCCGCATTTTCGGCGGCTGGTGCTTCCGCAGGGGCGGGCTTAGGCGCATTACGCGCATCGTTCTTGAATTTGGCCTTGCAAAATTTGCAAATTTTTACTTTATTGCCTTCAAGTTCATATTCGTATATAACTTTGATGCCAGTGGTTTTGCAAACAGGGCAAGTTCCACGACTGTGGTTGGGCGTTTTTCGCAATCCAACTCCACGATGTGCTTTAGACATAGATTCCTCTCTATTTGTTTTTAGCGGCACAAAATCATAAATTCCGAACCGCTAAAAAAGTCGTTTCGTAATGAAATGGAAAACGACAGTAAACAAGTTAAAAATTGACGCAAATTTCTGCGACAATTTTTAACATCCTGCATTAAGCTTTCTCTTTTTTTTCTTTTTTGGCGGACTTTTCTTCTTTTGCCTCAAGCTTGAAATCCACCAACTCCAAGATTGCGACATCAGCCGCGTCGCCTTGACGGAAACCCAATTTGAGAATGCGAGTGTATCCGCCCGGACGATCCTTCATACGAGGCGCGATGTCGGTAAAAAGCTTGTTCAAAACTCTTTCATCGTAGATATATCGCGCAACCTGACGACGATTATGAACGTTATCCACTTTGGCGCGAGTGATGAGCTTTTCAGCCTTGCTTCGCGCGGCCTTGGCTTTGGCCTTGGTCGTAGTGATGCGCTCAAACCTAAAAAGAGAAGTTACCATATTGCGCAACATTGCGCGACGGTGAGAGTGCGTGCGTGAAAGCGCGTTAAAACCTGACTTATGATTCATCGTATTCTTCCTTTTTGCTTGCTAAATTAACAGTATCCTTGAGATAACTGTAGTCCGTCATACCCAAAGTAAGCCCCAATTCAAGAAGCTTTTCTTTGATTTCGGTAAGACTTTTTTTGCCGAAATTTCGGGTTTTGGCAATGTCGTCTTCCGTTTTTTTCGTCAATTCCCCAATTGTACGAATGTTCGCGTTTTTCAAACAATTCGAGGATCGCACCGACAAATCCAATTCTTCCACCGATCTGTTCAAGAAACGACGAATGTTTTCGTCTTCCTCGTTCATATCGTCATCATCCAAAGAACCGTTGTCATCAAAATTGATGAACATAGCAAAATGTTCTTTGGCGATTTTTCCCGCTTCCGCCAAAGCGTCAACAGGCGCAATCGAACCATCGGTCCAAATTTCCAAGAAAAGCTTGTCATAGTCGTTTCGCTGACCAACGCGGCAAGGCTCAATGTAATATTTCACCTTTTTCACAGGGTTGAAAATTGCGTCCATAGGAATCGTGCCCACAACTTCAATATATTTGCCGTTCGTTTCCGCAGGAACATAACCGCGTCCTAAGTCAACTTGGATTTCAATGTCCAACTTCGCGCCTTCCATCATTGTGAACAAAAGCACGTCGCGCGACATGATTTCAAGCTGACCTACTTTTTCAAGGTCGTTGCTGGTAACTTTGCCCGGCCCACGAAATTCGTAAAAAAGCGTATCCTGCTCAACATCGTCGCTAAGTTTGAGCCGAAGCATTTTGAGCGTATTCAGAATTTCCAAAGTGTCTTCGGAAACATTAGGAATGGCCTCGAATTCACTGGAAATCACATGCGGAACATCGTCTGCATCGTAGGAAGTAATGCGCACAGAAGTTACGGCATAGCCCTGAATCGAGGAAAGCAGGACGCGACGCAAGGTGTTTCCAACCGTTGTGCCAAATCCCGTCTCAAAAGGAGCCGCAGAGAATTTTCCATACTCGCCGCTCTCCGTTTCGAGATGCTCAATTGCTAGTCTCTCTTTAGGTCTTTGAAAGCCTTTGAGCAGATTTTTACGAGCCATTTGAACTCCTTAATTATTTAGAATAGAATTCAACCACGAGCTGCTCTTTAACATCGAAGTCGATGTCGCTTCTGGCAGGCAACGTGATAACCTTGCCCGACAAATTGTCTTTGTCGCATTCAAGCCAAGCTGGAACTTTGCGTTCCTCGATTCTGGCCACCAATTTTTTTATGGCGGAAGAAGTCTTGCTTTTTTCCTTGAACGAAATTACGTCGCCGACTTTCAGCTGGTAAGACGAAATGCCTACTTTTTTGCCGTTTACTGTAATGTGTCCATGGCTGACAAGCTGCTTGGCCTCGTCGCGAGTTTTCGCAAAACCCAGCCTAAAAACAACATTGTCCAACCTCAATTCCAACATCTGCAAAAGAACTTCGCCCGTAACGCCGGATTTCCGCGCCGCCTTTTCGTAATACAGCCTGAATTGACGCTCAAGCACTCCATAAATAAAGCGGAGTTTTTGCTTTTCCGTCAATTGCAAGGCATATTCGGAACGCTTTCTGCGAGTTTCTTTTTGAGTTCGCTTGCTCACCTTGCCATATCCCATTACAAGCGGGTTTATGCCCAAGGCACGACATCTTTTTAACAAAGGCTCTTGTGTTTTTGCCATCTATATCTCCTTGTTACATACGGCGCGTTTTGCGCGGGCGACATCCGTTGTGCGGAATCGGAGTTACGTCGGAAATCGACTTGACTTTAAGCCCTGCGTTGCCAATGGCGCGCACGGCGTTTTCGCGTCCCATTCCAGGTCCCTTCACAAAAACGTGAACTTCACGCAAGCCATAGGAAACGGCTTTTTGAACCGCGCTCTCCGCGACGGTCTGCGCCGCAAAAGGTGTCGATTTTTTCGCGCCTTTAAAGCCCAAGCCGCCGCTCGAAGCCCAAGAAAGCGCGTTGCCGTTCAAATCCGTGACAGTAACAATAGTGTTGTTGAAAGAAGCCTGAATGTACACGTTTCCTTCGTATACGCTCTTCTTTTCCTTTTTCTTTCCTTTTTTTACCGTAGCCAATTAGATTACCTCCGCCTTATGCTTTCTTCTTGTTCGCAACGGTCTTCTTCTTGCCCTTGCGAGTTCTGGAATTCGTGCGAGTGCGCTGACCGCGAACTGGAAGTCCTTTGCGGTGGCGCAGGCCTCGGTAGCTGCCGATGTCGATAAGACGCTTGATGTTCAAGCCGATTTCCGAACGGAGACGACCTTCCACCTTGTACTCTTTGTCGATGATTTCGCGAAGGCGGTTGAGCTCTTCGGAAGGCAAATCATTAATCGGAGTGTCCGGATTAACATTCGCTTCCTTGCAAATTTTCATCGCCGAAGAACGTCCTATTCCGAAAATATACGTCAAAGCGATATTAACATGTTTGTTAGGGATGTCAACTCCCGCAATTCGAGCCATCTATTACTCCTTATTAACCTTGCTTCTGCTTGTGCTTTGGATTCACGCAAATGATGCGGACGATGCCGTTGCGTTTGATGACCTTGCACTTGTCGCAGATAGGCTTTACGCTGGTTCGTACTTTCATAAAAGTCCCCCTGTGATGCGGTATAAATCGAAGCCGTATTATACCACATTTGTCCAATTTTAGTCTAGACCTTCGCACCAAATTTCTAAAGATTTCTGGCGCGAATCCTGCCCTTTTTCATAAGTCCATCTTGCTTGTGCATTCTCAAAAGGGCTTCTATTTGGCTCATCGTGTCAAGGTCCACGCCAACCATAATTATCAGCGAAGTTCCGCCCATCAGCATTGCCACAGATTGCGGAAAACCGAAGATTTTTTGGATGAGTGTCGGCAACACAGCGATTGCCGCCAAGAACAACGAGCCTGGCAATACAAGCCGATTCAATATCTTTTGCAGATATTCCTCGGTCCTGTCTGTCCTTATGCCGGGAATGGAGCCGCCGTTTTCGCGAATTTGCTTTGCGATTTCTGTGGGGTTATGTGTCACCTGTGTGTAGAAATATGCAAAGAAAATTATAAGGACAACCAACACAAGATTGTACCAAATTCCCATCGGATTCAAAACCACAGCCACTTTTTGAATCCATCGCGCAGCGCCTGTGTCGCTCGCTACAGATGAAATTATCTGCAAGGGAAGTTGCAAAAATGATTGAGCAAAAATCAAAGGAATCACGTTCGACGGATTCACTTTAAATGGAATGTAAGAGTTTGGCCCGCCGCCGTACATTTTTCTGCCCACCACGCGCTTCGCATAATTGACAGAAATTTTTCGTTCGCCCGATTCCTCGTAGACGACAACGGCGACGATTCCCACGAAAATGAGCAACGCCACGATGACGAACACGATGTTCAATTCGCCGGCACGAACGCTTTCGGCAAGTTCGACAACCGCGCTTGGCATTCGCGCCACGATTCCCGCGAAAATCATAATCGAAATTCCGTTTCCGATTCCGCGTGCGGTGATTTGGTCGCCAAGCCAAATCGTTATCATCGAGCCGGTCGTCACCGTAAGCATCGCCAACGCTTTGAACGCGGCTTCATTGTTGAGCGAAATCACGCCGATATTTTTCGCGTAGACCGTTACGGCGAACGACTGAATCAAGCACACGAAAATCGTGCCCACTCTTGTCCACATCTGCATTCTCTGCTGGCCGCCCTCTTCCATCACCATCCTTTTTAATGAAGGAAAGATGATGAGGACGAGCTGCATGATGATTTGCGTGGAAATGTAAGGCATCACTCCGAGCATGAACACGGAAAAATTCGAGAACGCGCCGCCGACGAAAAAGTCCATATAGCTTGCGAATGCGTTGTTGTTCTGCTGAGAAAGCGTGTTGAAATATTCGAACAACGCAACGGCATCCACGCCCGGAATTGTCAAAACGCATCCAAGCCTGTAGAGTGCCAGCACAGCAAAAGTGAACAAAATGCGGCTGCGGAGTTCTCCAACTTTGAAAATGTTGCCGATTGTACTCATTTAATCCGCCTTAGTCTTTTTTCTGCGCTTTTTTGGTTTTTTCGACCAAAGTTACAGAGCCGCCGGACTTTTCGATTTTCGCTTTCGCCGATTCGGAAACCTTGTCCGCGACAACGACCACTTTTTTCGTGATTTCGCCATTGCCGAGAATCTTGATGGGAAGCGATTTTGATTTCGCCAATCCCCTTTCCTTGAGGCTCTTTTTGTCAACAGTTTCGCCTTCGGCAAATTTCTTTTCAATGTCGGAAAGATTGACGATGGCGAATTCTTCCTTGAACGGATAATTCGAAAATCCTCTTTGCGCGATGCGTCGGAAAAGCGGCATCTGTCCGCCTTCAAATCCAACATACGGCAATCTTTTTCCCGAGCGCGACTGCTGACCTTTGTTTCCGCGTCCAGCCGTCGTTCCCAATCCGGAAGACGAACCGCGTCCGACGCGCTTTGGCTTTTTGTTTGCTCCGCGGGGCGCGTGCAAAATTGGATTGTATTCTTCTGCCATTATTGAATCTCCTCAACTTTTACAAGATGCGCCACAGACGCAACCATTCCGCGAACAGAAGGATTGTCCTCCTGCACGACAGAAGAACTGATTCTCTTCAAGCCCAAACTTCGCACGGTGGCGCGTTTGGCGGGCTTTTGTCCGATTGTGCTTCTTACAAGTGTAATCTTGAGTTTCGCCATCGATTACCCCCACATCTCGTTCAGAGACTTGCCTCTGTTTTTTGCGACAACGCCGGCATCAAGCAAATGCTCGATCGCGTCGAACGTGGCGCGCACGACATTCACCGACGCGCTGGAGCCGAGCGACTTTGAAATGATGTCCGTGGCACCGGCCGCATCCATAATCGCGCGAACAGGTCCGCCCGCGATGATTCCCGTACCAGCACGAGCCGGCTTGAGCAAAACTTCGGAACTTTTGAATTTTCCGATGATGTCGTGCGGAATCGTGCCATTTTTAATCGGCATTTTCACGAGGCTTTTCTTCGCCTTGTCGATGCTTTTTTTGATGGCTTCCGTAACATCGTTCGCCTTGCCGAAACCATAGCCGACGCGGCCTTTTTTGTCGCCGACCACGCTGAGCGCGGCAAAAGACATTCGGCGACCGCCCTTTACGGTTTTCGAGGTCCTGTTCAGAGTGACGAGCTTTTCGACAAACTCTTTTTCTCTTGGCTCTCTGTCTTTGTCAAAATTTTTCTGGCGTTCCATAGCTTCTCCTAGAACTGAATGCCCGCTTTGCGAGCGCCATCGGCAAGGGCCTTGACAACACCGTGATAAAGATAACCGTTGCGGTCGAATACTATCGTAGTAATATTCTTTTCTTTAAGGCGCGCGCCCATCGCTTCACCAAGTTTTGCCGCGTCAGCCACAGTAGGCTTGAGAGAGGCAAAATCCTTTTCCATAGTTGAAATGGCGGCAAGAGTTTTTCCTTCGTCGTCATTAACCACCTGAACATAAAGGTTCTTGTTGCTGCGGTAAACCGTCATGCGAGGGCGTTCCGCCGTGCCGTAGACAGTCTTGCGAATGTGAACCTTTCTGTGAAGGCGTTTTCTTTGTTTGTCGTTAAGTTTCTTAAACATAATCGCCCCACCTTATTTAACGCCAGTCTTTCCGACTTTGCGTCTGATGATTTCTGTTTCGTAGCGAATGCCTTTGCCTTTATACGGCTCGGGCTTTCTCAACTTCCGAATTTGTGCGCAAAATTCGCCAACTTTCTGCTTGTCGATTCCGCTCACTGTAACGCGTCCGTTCGGATCGGTGGCCACAGAAAGTCCTTTGGGAATCATCGCGATAAAATCCGTGGAATATCCGAGATTCATCACAAGTTCCTCGCCTTTGACTTCCGCACGATAACCAACGCCCGTGATGATGAGCGATTTTGAAAATCCTGCGGAAACGCCAGTCACCATATTATTGATGAGAGCGCGATACAAACCGTGGTCGGCATTTGCCTGGCGGCTCGTGTTTTTCGTCTTGACGATGATTTCGTCATTTTCAAAAGACACTTCCACGTTCGGGCTGAAAGTCTGGCTCAATTCGCCTTTCGGACCTTTCACGCTGATTTCATTTCCGTTGATTGTCACATTTACGCCCGCAGGAACGGCCACGGGAAGCTTTCCAACTTTAGACATATCTACCTCCCGTTACCAAACTTTGCAGACCAATTCGCCGCCAACCATTTTTTCCGTGGCTTTTTTGCCAGTGGTCACTCCGGAAGACGTCGAAACAATAACTGAACCGTATCCATTGTGGACGCGGGGCAGATCCTTATAACCTGAATAAATTCGGCGGCCGGGCGTGGAAATTTTTTCCAAACCGTGAATCACCGGATTGTTCATATCGTCATATTTGAGGAAAATGCGGATGACATTTCTTCCATCTTCCTGAACTTTCTTGAAGTTTTTGATGTAGCCTTCAGTTTTCAGGATTTTTACAATTTCCAACTTCAATTTTGACGCGGGAATATCCACTTTTTCGTGGCGGGCCCTCGTCGCATTGCGGATTTTTGTAAGCATATCTGCTACGGGATCTGAAACACTCATTTTTCTTCTCCTACCCTACCAACTTGACTTTGTTACGCCGGGTAACAAACCTTCACTCGCATACTTGCGGAAGCAAATGCGGCACATCTTAAACTTGCGCAGATAGCCTCGCGGACGACCGCAAATCTGACACCGGTTGTAGCGCCTCGTGCTGTACTTTGGCGTGCGCTGCGCCTTGATTATCATCGATTTCTTAGCCATAACTCCTCGCTTACTTTCTGAACGGCATATTGAACTTTGTGAGCAAAGCGCGAGCCTCGCTGTCAGTTCTAGCACTCGTTACGATAGTAACATTCATTCCGGCGATTTTCGTGATTTTGTCGAAGTCGATTTCCGGAAAGATGATTTGCTCCGTAATTCCCAGTGAAAAATTTCCGTGGCCGTCAAAACCAGTGGCTTTGATTCCGCGGAAATCCTTGACGCGCGGCAAAGCGACGTTGATGAGGCGATCCAAAAATTCGTACATAATTGTTCCGCGCAACGTTACCATGGCGCCAATTTCCGCGCCCGCTCGGAGTTTAAAGTTGGCAATGCTTTTCTTTGCCTTTGTCTTGACCGCTTTCTGTCCCGTGATTTGTGTCAGGTCAGCGACTGCGGCATCAAGAAGTTTCTTATTTCCGAGAGCCTCGCCCACGCCCATGCTCACCACAATTTTTTTCACTTGCGGAATCTGCATGGGAGTCTTGTAGCCCATCTCCTTGAAGAGTTCGGGCGCGATAGTTTCTTTGTAGACTTTCTTAAGCCGGGGTACATAATTTGCCATTACAACGCTTCTCCACATTTGCGGCAGACGCGAATTTTCTTGTCGCCGTCAAACTTATAACCGATTCTAACTGGGCGGCTGCATTTTTTGCAAACGATGCCCACTTTTGAAACATGAAGCGGCGCTTCGACTTCGATGATTCCACCTTGGTCTTGCTGACTGCGCCTCTTCACGGCTTTTTTCACGAGATTCAAACCAGACACGATTACCGAATCTTTTTTGGTAACCATGCGGACGATTTCGCCCTGCTTGCCTTTGTCTTTTCCGGAAAGCACTTGAACTGTATCGCCCTTGTGAATCTTGTATTTCTTTTTTCCAACGTTTACGTTCTTAACCATAACAATGCTCCTTACAGAACTTCCGGCGCAAGCGAAATAATCTTCATAAAGTCTTTTTCACGAAGCTCGCGGGCGACGGGTCCGAAAATGCGCTTGCCGACGGGATTTTTAGAATCGTCAACGATGACGCAAGCGTTGTCGTCAAATCGGATGTAAGTTCCATCCGGGCGGCGATATTCTTTGGCCTGCCGAACGATGACGGCCTTTTTGATCGCGCCCTTTTTGATTGTCGAAGTGGGAATCGCGTCCTTTACGGCCACCACAACGATGTCGCCGATGCCGGCATAGCGACGGTGAGTTCCGCCAAGCACCTTGATGCACTGGGCAATCTTGGCGCCCGAGTTGTCGGCTACTGTCATACAAGTTTGCATTTGAATCATAACCTAAACTCCTTATTTCGCGCGTTCGACGATTTGCACGAGACGCCAACACTTGTCTTTGCTAAGCGGACGACATTCAACAATTTTTACCGTATCGCCAATGTGCGCCTCATTCCTTTCGTCGTGAGCCTTGCACTTTTTGGTTCTGGAAACATATTTCTTGTAAAGCGGATCCATTCGTTTTGTTGAAATTGAAACAACGATGGTTTTGTCCATTTTGTCGCTCGTTACAAGTCCAACATAAGAACGCTTGCCACTTTTAGCCTTTTCCTGTGTTTCTGCCATGTGTCAACTCCTACTTGTTACCCGCGACGGCCTCGAGCTTTTTCGCAAGGTCGCGCTGGTGGATAAACGTGTTCAGACGAGCAATTTCCTTGCGCATCGCGCGTTTTTCCATTGGATTGTCTACATGGGAAAGAACCATTTTGAATCTAAACTCCATGTATTTTTTCTTGAGCTCGTCGCGGCGCGAAACCAATTCGGAATAAGACAGTTCTTGATAATTTGTCTTTTTCTTTTTGTCTGCCATCTTATTCCTCCTAGTCCTGCGTCGGGCGGTAGGCGACTTTTGTCACCACCGGCAACTTGCTGGCAGCAAGACGAAGCGCCTGCTCCGCCAATTTGATGTCAACTCCGCCAACTTCAAACAAAATCATTCCGGGCTTGAGATTGGCCGCCCAAAATTCCGGCGAGCCTTTTCCCTTTCCCATGCGAACTTCAGCCGGCTTCTTTGAAATCGGCTTGTCGGGAAAAACCCGAATCCAAACTTTACCTTTGCGTTCAAGCTTTCTGTTGATGGCAACGCGGCACGCCTCGATTACGCGAGCGTTGAGCCACGTCGATTCCATCGCAACAAGAGCTATATCGCCAAAGTCAACGTGATTATCGCGCGTAGCAAAACCATGTGCCCTACCGCGCTGCACTTTTCGGTGCATTACTCTTTTTGGTGCGAGAGGCATCGTCTAACTCCTTGCCTTTGCGACAGTATCTTTTGCCCGGCTTTCGCCAGACGCAGACTTATCAGAAGGACGCTGCGGACGGTCGCGATTTGGCTTTCTCACCATCTGACCCGCATCTTCATTCTGTTCACGACCATAGTTCATTCCATTGAACACCCAAACTTTTATGCCGATTTTGCCATAAGTCGTGAGCGCTTCGTATGTTCCATAGTCAATGTCCGAACGCAATGTATGGAGAGGAACCCGTCCTTCCTTGTGTTCCTCCGTCCTTTTCATTTCCGCTCCGCCAAGTCGTCCAGCCAGGCGAATTTTGATTCCCTGTGCGCCGGCGCGCATGGCGTTCGCGCTAGACTGCTTCAAAGCCTTGCGGAACGAGCCGCGACCCATAAGCTGTCTGCCGATATTCTGCGCAATCAAGGAAGCGTTCAAATCAGCACGTTTGATTTCCTTGATTTTAATCTGAACTTTTTTCGTCAGCTGCTTTTGAATGTCGGCACTGATTTTTTCAATTGTCGCGCCTTTCACGCCAATGATGACGCCGGGGCGAGCCGTGTGAATCACAATCGTCACTCGCTGCGGATGACGCACGATTTCGACTTCGGCAATATCCGCGCCCTTGCATTCCGGAAGTTCCGAAATCAACTTTCGGATTTTGAAATCTTCCAAAACCAAATCCGCGTACTCGCGAGGATCAGCATACCAACGCGATTGCCAAGTCTTGTTGATTCCAAGGCGCAAACCAATCGGATTAACTTTCTGTCCCATTTTTATTCTCCCGCCTTTTCAGCAACCGTAACGGTGATATGACACATGCGCTTGAGCAACTGATCGGCGCGACCGCGCGCGCGAAACCAAACTCGCTTGAGTCTCGGACCTTCGTCAATGCGAATTTCCTTGACATACAATGTATCCTCGTCCAACTTGTCGTCGGCGAACAAAGCGTTTGCCACGGCAGACTTCAAAGTCTTGCGAATAAGGCGCGCGCCTTTCTGCGGCATGTTCTCAAGAATTGACATTGCCTGCGAACAAGTTTTTCTGCTGATTACATGAGCCACCGGGCGAACCTTTGTGGGAGACGCAATCAAGAATTTCGTAGTGGCTACATAGCCTTTTGTTTCTGCCATAATATCCACCTATTTTTTAGCAGCAGTTTTGTCTGTGCCGCCATGTCCTCGGAACACACGAGTGGGAGCGAATTCGCCCAACTTGTGGCCAACAAGGTTTTCCGTAACATAAACCGGAATCCATGACTTGCCATTGTGAACAGAAATAGTCGTTCCGACCATTTCAGGAATAATCGTAGAACATCGAGAATAAGTCTTGATGAGCTTTTTCTCGTGCGTTCCCGATTTATTCAACTCTATTATCTTTTTGTAGAGCGACTTTTCGACGAAAGGCCCTTTTTTAACCGATCTTGACACAATTATCTCCTACGCTACTTCTTTCGACGCGAAACAATAAATCTGCTCGATGTCTTGCGCTTGTTGCGGGTTTTGTAACCTTTGCAAGGCTGACCCCATGGAGTAACCGGATTGCGTCCTTTACCCGCGCCTTCACCACCACCAAGCGGGTGATCGACCGGGTTCATCGCCATACCGCGAACAGTCGGACGAATGCCCATCCAACGTTTGTGTCCGGCTTTTCCAAGCTGAACGTTCATGTGATCTTCGTTGCCGACCACGCCGACCGTCGCATAGCATTTCGCGTGGATGCGTCGGATTTCGCTCGAAGGAAGTTTGATAGTAACATAATCGCCTTCTTTCGCGGAAATGAGCGCGCTCGCTCCAGCACTGCGGGCAAGCTGTCCGCCACGACCAATCGTCAATTCGATGTTGTGCACTGTAAAGCCAACAGGAATTGCGGCGAGCGGCAAAGCGTTTCCGACCGTCGGAGCGGCGTTTTCGCCGGCCATGATTTTCATTCCGACAGTGAGACCTTTCGGCGCGATGATGTAGCGTTTGTCGCCATCAGCATAATAAATCAAAGCGATGTTCGCACTGCGATTCGGATCGTATTCAATAGAATGAACAGTTCCCGGAATTCCGTGCTTGTTGCGCTTGAAATCAATTTCACGGTATCTGCGCTTGTGACCGCCGCCCTTGTGACGCACCGCGATGCGTCCGCCGGCTCCGCGTCCTGCGTTGGATTTTTTGCCTGACACCAATTTTTTTTCGGGTTTGTCGCATGTCAGTTCATCCCGGCGCAAGTCAACACGTCCGCGTGTACCAGGTGTAATTGGCTTAAAAACTTTTAGAGCCATCTTTTTCTCCCATAAGACTTCATATTCGGCGACGCGCCAAATGCGAATCGCCGATTTTCGAAGCAAACTCAAGCCGATTTACGGCTTTGTAACTTGTCCTATTGGAACAAGCCTATCGTTTCGCCCTGCGCCAAACGCACAATGGCTTTTTTGTAACTGGAAGTGGTTCCGGAAGTGCCGCGCACGCGCTTTTTCTTTCCGACCACATTCATAGTCGTGCAGGACAAAACCTTTACATTGAAAAGTTTTCTCACCGCTTCTTTTATCTGAATTTTCGTGGCATCTGGGCGCACGATAAAAACATATTTGTTTTGATCGCGCAATTCCGTCGCCTTTTCAGAAACCACAGGCTCAATAAGAATGTCGTTGTAGTCAATCATTATTTAGCCCCCCTTTTCGTTGCGTAAAAGCCGCTCAGATTTTTGGCCGCGCCTTCGAGCAAGATGATTTTGCGTCCGTAGAACAAGTCGTGGGCGCGAAGACACTTGTACGAAAGGAACGTGAGCGTCGGAATGTTGCCGCCCGCCCGCCTGAGCAACGCGTTGTTCGCGCGAATGCTTTTTTCAGCCTCGGCGACATTTTCTTCGTCAACGATGTCGTTCAAAATGACAACGGTGCGCGTGTCTTTGGCAAAATTGTTGAGGATTTTCACCAAATCCTTGGTCTTGCCGCTCTGCACCGTAAAATCTTCGATGACGACGAGCCTGTCGCTCTGCGCCTGCATGCTCAAAATTGTCTTCATCGCAAGGCGCTTTTCTTTTTTGGGAATCGCGTAGCTGTAATCGCGAGGCTTCGGCCCGAAAATCGTGCCGCCGCCAACCGTAATCGGAGACTTTTTGTCACCACGGCGGGCGTTTCCCGTGCCCTTTTGCTTGTAGGGCTTTTTGTTGGAGCCGTGCACTTCCGCGCGGGTTTTCGTGCAAGCCGTTCCAACGCGTTTATTTGCCAATTCGTTTGTGATGGCATAGTAAATGACATCTTCGTTCAACGGAAGGCCGAATACGTTGTCGTCCAAATTGATCGTACGCAGCTCTTTTCCATCGACTGAATAGACTTTCTTTTCCATTGTCTTCTCCTGCCGTTATTTTTTCACCGCGGACTTGACGATCAGCGTGCTGTTGCGAGTTCCGGGAACTGCCCCGCGAACGAGAATTACCTTCAATTCGGGATCGATTTTCACAATCCGAAGATTCTGCACCGTAACACGGACGTTGCCCATTCGTCCAGGCAGCTTCGTGTTTTTAAAGGTGTGTCCAGGGGTGGTACACTGTCCAGTGCCGCCCGGCTCGCGATGGAATTTAGAACCGTGAGTCTTGCGTCCTCCGTGAAATCCCCATCTTTTCATTACGCCCTGAAAGCCTTTTCCCTTTGAATTGGCGGTAACGTCCAAAAAACGAATTTTGTCGAAAAGTTCCACGCCGAATTGGTCGCCGATTTTCACTTCGCCGTCAAAATCGCGGAATTCCTTCAAAGTCCTTTTCGGGGTAATGCCTTCGGAAAACTGTCCGGCATAGGGCTTTGTCACTTTGTTGGGCTTCAAATCGCCCACGCCCAAAACAACGGCTTCGTAGCCATTGTTTTCTTTTGTCCTTGTGGCAACGACCGTATTAGGCTCGACGTGGATCACGGTAACTGGTGTCAAATTGCCGCTTTCGTCAAAGACCTGGGTCATGCCCAATTTTTTTCCAATCAGACCTTTCATCTGAAAAACTCCTCTAGGCCGTCATCCCAGATCCAAGGGGACCGTACCCGATTATTTGCAGCCCTGGGCTGTCGCAAAAATCCGAAGATTATTGCTTAATTTCTACATCAACACCGGCAGGAAGCTCAAGCTTCATCAACGAATCCATTACGTCCGAAGAAGGATCCAAGATGTCAATAAGACGCTTGTGAGTGCGCATTTCGAATTGCTCGCGCGACTTTTTGTTGACGTGTGGCGAACGAAGCACCGTTACCTTATTGATTCTTGTAGGAAGCGGAATCGGTCCTGCGACCTTCGCGCCCGCTTTTTGCACCGTCTGCACGATGGCTTTAGCACTTTGATCGATCAACTCCACGTCAAACGCGCGAAGCTTGACTCGAATCTTACCGTTGGCCATTGAATTCCTCCAAAACAATCCAAGCCGAAGCCGCGAACGGCCTCGACCCGGATATCATTCCTTAAGCGATAATCTTTACAACCTGGCCAGAAGCGATTGTGCGTCCGCCTTCGCGGATAGCAAGTTTAAGTCCTTCGTCCATAGCGATCGGGTGGATGAGTTCGCCGACAATCTTAACATTGTCGCCGGGCTTTACCATGTCAACGCCCGCTTCCAATTCCACAGTGCCGGTGATGTCCGTCGTGCGGAAATAGAACTGAGGGCGATATCCCGTGAAGAACGGGCTGTGGCGTCCGCCTTCGGCTTCGGTGAGAACGTAAATCTGCGCTTCGAATTTTGTGTGCGGATTGATTGATTTCGGCGCGGCCAAAACCTGTCCACGAACGACATCTTTTTTGTCAATACCGCGGAGAAGAATACCGACGTTGTCGCCAGGAATTCCCTGATCCAAAGTCTTCTGGAACATTTCGATTCCAGTTACAGTTGTGCTAGCCGTGGGACGAATTCCGACGATTTCGACGCTGTCGCCCATGTTCACAACACCGCGCTCGATACGACCAGTAACGACCGTTCCGCGTCCGGAAATCGTGAAGATGTCTTCAATCGGCATCAAGAACGGCTTGGCTTCGTCGCGGACAGGATCGTCAAACCAGCTGTCCATGGCAACGAGCAATTCTTCGATGCACTTTGTATTGGCAGGATCGCTGTCTTCGTTCAAAGCCTTGAACGCCGAGCCTTTGATAATCGGAGTTTCGGCCTGATAGCCGTACTTCTGCAAAAGATCCTGAACGTCGCTTTCGACGAGCTCGAGCATTTCCATATCGCCGTCAAGCTGATCGACTTTGTTGAGGAAAACGACAATCTTGGGAACACCGACCTGGCGAGCGAGCAAAAGGTGCTCTTTCGTCTGAGCCATCGGACCATCCGTAGCCGCGATGACGAGAATCGCGCCGTCCATCTGAGCCGCGCCGGTAATCATGTTTTTGATGTAGTCGGCATGACCCGGGCAGTCGATGTGCGCGTAGTGGCGCTTTTCAGACTGATACTCGAGGTGGCGAGTATTGATCGTAATACCGCGCTCTTTTTCCTCCGGAGCATTGTCGATTTCATCGTACTTGAGAGCTTTATCACCATACTTTTTTGCGCAGTACATAGTGATAGCCGCTGACAAAGTTGTCTTACCATGGTCAACGTGACCAATAGTACCAACGTTCATGTGAGGTTTGGTTCTTTCGAACTTCTCCTTTGCCATGTTTTTCTCCTTGCCGGCATTCTCCAAAATGCTGACATTTAAAAATATTTTGTGTGCTGCACTTTAAGCCAGAATTCGCGCCTCTTCAAAGAAGAAATTCGAATTCGCATACACATCTTTTTATTGCGGTGAATGACTGTGAGAATGGAAGGTTGTGCGTTCCATCATTTCGGAACGATTTGGCCGACACCACCATCACCGTCAAAGCATCGCTTGACAACTGGTTTGGCACCAAGAGCCTATGGCATTTGCCACAACAGAAACTCAAGATGCAATTTCCTTGCGCCATTGACAACGACGCATTTCCATTCTTGAGCCGCGAGAACCTGAAATTAAAAAGTCTGCTCGCAAACTTTCTAACAACTTTACGATTCCGCCTGAAAAAAAAATCAGCCTGACTCTCAAAGAACCGCCCATCTGTAAAGATAGGTTTGAAAAGTATAGCGCAATTCGCAAATTGGGTCAAGTGCAAATTTGAAAAAAAATTGAATATTTTTGAGAATTTTTGCGGAAATTCTTGAAAATATTCGAAAAAATGTTTTATAATGAAGAAAATCAATTTGCGAAAGAAATTTGACCAAAATACGAGACGCAAAAGGCGCGCGAAAAGCCATTTTGCAAAATCGCATTGAATTTGGCAGGAGGAAATTTTGAAAAAAATCGGAAAAATCGCGGCGGCTTTGGCCGCGCTTTCAGTTTTGACGTTCGCTTCGTGCGGCTCGAAAAATCCCGAAAAATCGGCGGAAATTCCAGGCTGGGATTTGGTTTTTCAAGACGAATTCGATGAATTCAACGCGGAAAATTGGTCGTACCAAAATTGGGAGCCGGGCACAGTGAACGCCGAACTTCAAAAATACACGGATTCGCCGGAAAATGTTTATGTCAAAAACGGCGCGCTCGTGATTCAGGCTTTGAAAGACGACGGCGGACGCTACAAATACACTTCGGGCAGGCTGATTTCGTTTCAAAAGCAGGAATTCAAATACGGCCGTTTCGAGGCGCGGATAAAAATTCCTTCGGGACGCGGATTTTTGCCGGCGTTTTGGCTGATGGGAAATGAAAGCGGCTATGGACAATGGCCTCGTTGCGGCGAAATCGACATAATGGAAGTGATGGGACACGACACGAAAACGCTCTACACGACGATTCATTATGGAAGCGACATTTCGCGCGACGCGCGGCAAGGACAGGGCGTCACTTCGGGCGAAACGGATTTCGCAAAAGATTTTCACATCTACGCATGCGAGTGGGATCCGGGCGAAATTCGATTTTACATCGATGATTCTCTAGTCCACACGGAAAATCGATGGTACACTGCGCGTTCGTTCAACGGAAAAAGGCAGCCCTACCCCGCGCCATTCGACAGGAAAATGTACATCATCTTGAATTTGGCGGTGGGCGGAAGCTGGGTGGGAAATCCCGACGAAAGCACGAAATTCGGAAAAAACGCGCGGATGCTCGTGGACTACGTTCGCGTCTACCAAAGGCAGGGCGGCTACGACGAAATGGAAGCAAATTGCGTGGAGCCGGAAGCGACATTCAATCCGAAGCGTCCGGAAGATGGAAACATAATTTTGGACATTGACGAAAAGAATTTCGGAAGCGGCGCGGGGCAATGGCGTTACATGCAAACGCAAGGCGGAAGCGGAAACGCTTCAATAAAAAGCGGCGCGATTTGCGTGGAAACGAAAAATGCAGGAAACGTGGATTATTCATTGCAAATCGTCCAAGGCGAAATTCCTCTTCGCAAAGGAAGCAGCTACACATTTTCGTTCGACGCGCGGGCGGACGAAGCGCGAAAAATCAGCACGGCGTTCAAAGAGCAAGTCGCGTGGAAAGCGTTTTTCCAGCAAACCGTGAATTTGACGACGGAAAAGCAACATTTTGAATATACGTTCACGGTAAACGGCGACAGCGACGACAACGCGCGGCTGGAATACAATTTCGGCGCGTTCGGAAGCACGGCGACGGTTTACATCGAAAACGTAAAATTGACGAAGAATGAATAGAAGAAAACGCGCTTCGGGTCGCCGGCTTCTCGCGAGTTTTGCATGAAAAACCCGTGGCAGTTTTCCTCACGCAAATTCTCGCAAAACTTTAAAAACAAAGAAACCGCCTTTCGGCGGCTTCTTTTGTCACGGCATGAAAACTACCAGCGATAGTGCGCGAAGGCTTTGTTCGCCTCGGCCATCTTGTGAGTGTCTTCCTTTTTCTTGTATGCCGTGCCAGTATTGTTGTAAGCGTCCATCAATTCCGCGCTGAGCGTGTCGGCCATTCCGTGTCCGTTGCGCTTGCGGGCGGCATCGATGATCCAGCGCATCGCCAACGCTTCCTTGCGGGCATCGCGAATTTCCACCGGAACTTGATATGTCGCGCCACCGACGCGGCGAGATTTCACTTCCACCTGCGGCTTCACGTTGTCCAAAGCCTTCAAGAAAACTTCGAGCGGATCTTTGTCCGTCTTTTTCTTGAGACGATCCATCGCGTCGTAGATGATTGTCGTGCAAATGCTTTTTTTGCCGTCAAGCATCATTCGCGTCACGAATTTCGAGACAGTCTTGCTATTGTACTTCGCGTCCGGCACAATCGGGCGGTTGACTGATTTCTTGTGTCTTCCCATCTTAATCCTCCATTATGCCTTAGGCTTTTTAGCGCCGTATTTTGAACGACCGCGCTTTCGATCTTCTACGCCGAGCGCATCCTTCGTTCCACGGATGATGTGATAGCGCACACCAGGAAGGTCCTTTACACGACCTCCGCGAACTAAAACCACCGAGTGTTCCTGCAAGTTATGTCCGATTCCCGGAATATACGCGGTCACTTCGATTCCATTGCTCAAGCGAACACGGGCGACCTTTCGCATCGCCGAGTTCGGCTTTTTAGGCGTGACAGTCATAACGCGCGTGCAAACGCCACGTTTTTGCGGGCAAGACTCAAGTGCGGGGGATTTGGTCTTTTTCGTAACCGACTTACGCCTCTGTCTAATCAATTGGTTTATTGTAGGCATTCCTTCAAAACTCCTATTTTTACCGAGCAGCACCTCGGCGAATTCCAACCCAACGCAATTCGCATTTTGCAAAAAGCGCATTATAGTTTAACGAATTTTTCGCATTTTAGTCAAGAGAATTCCCGACAAAAGCGAAAAATTATTCAACTTGCGATGCGAAAATCAGTCCTGATCTTCGCCCATTTCAAGAGCGGCGGCCGCAGCTTCGCGCTCGCGTTCTTCCTGCTCCTTGGCTTCAAGTTCCTTTTCGATACGACGCTGCTCCAAAATTTCTTCCATCTGCGCATCCAAATCCATGTCGCTGTCGTCATAAACTTTCACGCCACGATAATTTTTGATGCCAGTTCCAGCCGGAATCATGTGGCCAATCGCGACGTTTTCCTTTATTCCGTGCAATGAATCCGTAGAACCGGAAATCGCGGCATTTGTAAGAACGCGCGTGGTTTCCTGGAACGAAGCGGCGGAAATGAACGAATCCACATTGAGCGAAGCCTTCGTGATTCCCTGGAACATCGGGCGGCCAATCGCCGGCTGTCCGCCGTCGGCAATCACGCGAGCATTTTCCTCATGGAATCGATATTTGTTCACCTGCTGACCAAAGATGAAAGACGTGTCGCCAACGGCAACAATTTCCACTTTGCGCAACATTTGGCGCACAATAATTCCGATGTGCTTGTCATTGATGCTAACGCCCTGCGCACGGTAAACTTGCTGGATTTCGTCCATCAAATAATTTTGAAGCGCGTTTTCTCCCAAAATCGCAAGAATATCGTGGGGACTCGGCTGTCCGTCGCAAAGCGGCTCGCCAGCCTCGATTTTATCGCCGTCGCGAACAAGCATTCGTTTGGACATAGGAACAAGATGTTCGAAAACTCGACCATATTTGTCTTCCACGGTGATGACGCGCTTGGCTTTTTTGATGTCCTTGAATTTTACCGTGCCTGAAATCTGGCTCAAGACGCTCGGCGAAGAAGGCTTGCGGGCTTCGAACAATTCCGAAACGCGCGGCAAACCGCCAGTGATGTCATCAGACTTTGCGGCTTCTTTTGGCATTTTCGCAATGATGTCGCCTTCTTTTATGGGCTGCTTGTCTTCAATTTCGGGCGGAAGTTCCGCGCCAGCTGGCAAGAAGTAGCTTCCCAATTCGTTTCCGGCTTCATCCGTAATGTAAACTCGAGGCTGCTTTGTGTCCAAATGGAGCGAACTGATTTTTCGAGTTGTGTTTCCAGTCTGCTGGTCCACTTCTTCTTCCAGAGTCACGCCGCCTTGAATATCTTCAAAGTGAACGTAACCTGTCTGCTCCGCGATGATTGGCTCGGAATAAGGATCAAGCAACGTTCCAATTACGGAATTGGCTTCCACGATTTGTCCCGTGAAAACTTGCATTGCAGAACCGTTCGCGATTTCGACAATTTGATCGCTGCCGCAAAGATAAAGCATTTTATCCCTGATGACGATGCGACCATTTTCTTTTGCGACGAATCCCGAATCCTTGCCGCCAATCAACTCAGTTCCCTTGAGAACACGCGCGTCATCTTTGACCAAAAGTTTTGCGCCTTTTTCGATTTCGGCGCGGTCGATTATGCGCGTAACAATCATTTTTCCTTTGCGAGTGAACAATGCGTTTCCGTCTTTTTTCACGGAATTTCCTTCAATGTTTCCGATAATCGCAGAGAATTTGAGAACGATATTGTTGTCCTGTGTAACTTTTGAAGCCGCGCCACCCGCATGGAATGTACGCAATGTAAGCTGAGTTCCAGGCTGACCGATTGACTGCGCGGCGACAATTCCCACCGCCTCGCCGATTTCGACGATTTTATTTCGCGCCAAATTCTTTCCGTAGCATTTTACGCAAACGCCATGCTTTGATTCGCAAGTGAGAACCGTTCGGAGTTTTACTTTTTCCACGCCGGCTTCTTCGATTTTCTTGGCAAGTTCTTCGTCGATGTATTGATTCACGTCGCAAAGAATTTCGCCTGTAATCGGATGCACAACACGTTCAATCGTAAAGTGCCCGACAATTCGATCGGAAAGACGCTCGGTGATTTCGTCGCCGTCCTTGATGGCAGTGTAGTCAATTCCGTTTATTGTGCCACAATCGTCCTCGTTGATTACGACATCCTGCGCGACATCCACAAGTCGGCGCGTCATGTAACCAGCGTCGGCGGTTTTGAGCGCGGTGTCGGAAAGACCTTTGCGCGCGCCGTTCGTGGAAATGAAGAATTCGATGACCGAAAGTCCTTCATAGAAATTCGAGCGGACAGGAAGTTCGATGATGTCGCCGTTCGGCTTGGCCATCAAACCGCGCATCGCCGCCAACTGCGAAATCTGCTTCGGAGAACCGCGCGCGCCGGATTTTGCCATCATATAAATTGTGTTGAATCCGTCTTTGTCCTTTGCCAAATTGTCCATCATCAATTTTGTGAGGCTTTCATTTGTGCGCTGCCAAATATCCGTAACGCGATTGTAGCGTTCGTCTTCCGTAAGCTGACCTTCCGAATAAAGGCGCACGATTCCTTCAACTTGTTCATTTGCCTTGGCGACCATTTCTTTCTTTTCAGGCGGAATCAAAATGTCGTCCATAGAAAGAGTCGCGCCATAGAACGTGGCGTTTTGATAGCCTACGGCTTTGATCGCGTCGAGCATTTTTATCGTGAGCCACGGACCTTTTTCGTGGTAGACTTTTTCAATCATCGCACGCAATTCTTTGTCGCCATATTGCCTGTTCACGTAGTTCACTTCGTCAGGCATCGCGTCGTTGAACGCAAGCGTTCCCGCCGTAGTTTCAATCAAGTCGCCTTTTTTGAAATCGGGATCTTTCGCCGAATCCACGACAAGCGCATCTTTCGGAGCGGGCACTTTTATGCTCGCCTGCCATTCGATGTTGCCGCATTCGGCGGCCATTCGCACTTCGTCTGCGGAAGAAAACCGCTTTCCAGTTCCGCGTGCGTTTGGCTTGACAGAAGTCATATAGTAGATTCCCAAAACCATGTCCTGAGAAGGATAGACGATCGTGTTGCCATTGGCGGGATCGAGCAAGTTTCGCGCCGAAAGCATCAGCGTCCAACATTCCATCTGCGCCGCCTGAGTGAGCGGAACGTGAATCGCCATTTGGTCGCCGTCGAAGTCCGCGTTGAACGCCTTGCAAGCGAGCGGATGCAATTTGATTGCCTTGCCTTCCACCAAAACCGGCTCGAACGCCTGAATTCCCAAACGGTGCAAAGTCGGCGCGCGGTTCAGCATGACAGGATGCTCGCTCACGACTTCATCCAAAACGCTGAAAACTTCAGGCGCTTCCTGTTCCACAAGAAGTTTCGCCTTTTTCAAATTGAAAACGACTTCTTTGTCCATCAAACGCTTCATGATGAACGGCTTGAAAAGTTCGAGCGCCATTTTCGTGGGAAGTCCGCATTGCCAAAGTTTCAATTCAGGTCCAACAA
>CAZZFL010000023.1:0-22848 GCA_964653395.1 uncultured Treponema sp.
AGCATTTGGCTTGCACACAAAACTCGGTAGCAAGGCGAAGCCTTGCGGCAAAATTGGCGCCGCGTTTTTCGCGAAAAAGATTCTTTTCAAATTCCAAAATGAATTCGCGCCGAAAAAATTCTCGCAAACGTCGCGTCGCGCGGCAGAATCACTGCGCGGATTTCTTTTGGATCATCGCGCGGATTGCCGCTGCAAAAAGTTTGTCTTGGTCGTCGCGCTTTTCCATGGAAAATGCCGGCTCGGTTGTGCCGGGACGCGTTCGATAGATTTTATTTGGATCGGCTTTATACGCCGGCGAAGTCTTGTCATTCACCCACCAATCCAAAACCGCCAAAATATGCGAAATGTATTTTATGAGATTCATGTTGGTCGCAGTCATATTGACTCCATGATCCTTCGCGTTCAAAAGCACGTCCATACGTTTTGAAATTGGAGATTCAAATTCAAATTCGTAATGCTCCCACGGATTTTCAAATCCGCCCACTATTCCTTTAGAATCTTCCATCTGCGCGGACTGTTTTATAAAAGCATCAAACGCCGTTTTCAAAAAAGAAATTCTGGTACTGAGCGGAAGATATTTGTTGTTGTTGAGCGGACGTTCAAGCAAAAGTTGCTGGAACGAAAAAAACGGCAGGAACGAATACTTTGTGTTCCAAAGAATTTCGGTGGCGGTTTTTTTGCCGGAATGAGTGTTGAGGTAATTCGGCTGCGAATAAATTTGATTTGCGAGAGTTTTCAGCGGCTCGCCATAATCTTTTTCAAAAAGCGTGTCAACGTAAACCGGCCATTCGCTCAAAGCCTTCATAATGTTGTCGTCTTTCGTTTTTAAAAGCGGATTCGCCTCGATATCAAATTTCATTTTGATGCAAGCGTGGAAAAAATCCTGCAAAATTTCGCACAAGACAATCGTGATTTGCATCGGATTTTCGGGAGCAAGCAACAAAAAGCATTCGTCGAAATCATACAGCGGATCAAAGTAAGGCCACATGTCGGGAAACGTGTCAATCTTTTCCCAGCCGGCGCCAGGAAAAAGCCTGTTGAGAAGAGAAAGCCCACGCTCGCGCATTTCCACCCGCGCAGTGGCTTCCTTGGCTGCTTGTTCTTTTTTTTGCGCTTCCGCCTCGTTCGCAGATTTGTTTTCGCCTTCTTTTGTTTGGCGGACTTCCGTCGCGTCCGGCTTTTTTTCCGCCAAAAGCAAATCAAATTTTTTCAAGCCGACGAAGTTCAAAACCTGCTGAACATGTCCTGTGAAAAAATATGGAAAGTCGGAATAAGGCGTTCCGCACATTCGCATCAAAAGAGGATAAAGACCTTTGATGATGTGCAAGTAAACATAGTTCCATTCGTTCACGGCACTTTTCGCGAGATTCGCGAATTTCACCTTGTCGATATTTGGATAATGCAATATGTCAGTGTAGACTTCTTTGATCAATTTGCCGACTACATTTTCAGACAAATAATAAATTGTAATCACTTGCCTGTACATCGCCTTTACAAACGGAATCAAATCCGCCACCACGGGAGTTTCCTGCAACGCGCCCAAATTCACGTAGGCGAGCTTGATGTCGCGGGCGGACCATTCCGAGATTTTTCGCAAAAGCCGAAATTTCAAATCGATGTCAGTTTGGACTTTTGACTTGTAAGTGTCTGGCGAATCCTGAACTAAAGTTTTTATCGCGCTAACGAACGCTTCAAAATGTTCGGTCATCGCCTTGATTGTGATTTCCGCGAATTCAGGAATCACTCGTTCCGAACCGTTTTTCGAAAAATGCTTTACAAAATTGAAAAGTCCGTAATTCGGCTTGATGGCGTAATAACTGCTCATCATAAGCCTGTTGATTTTTTGATTGTCCCTTGCGGAAATAGGCGGAAGACTGAACGAGCCGGAAATTTTCGGCGAGGAATTTTCTTCCGAAGAAGAAGTTGCGGAAGGTGCGCGTGAATTCGCAGACGCAGGCTTTTGCTTGGAAGAATGGCGAGGACTCGCGCCCACAACTCGGTTGCTCGACGCGCGCTTCGGCAATTTGGAATAGTCAATCGGCACTGACTTTTCCGTCATAATTTCGCCGCCCAAAATTTTTGTCATGCGAGCCGCTTCTTCCGCATCTATTGCGCCAATATTTTTTCTTGTCGCGTCCAACGTGCCTGGCGCCCAGACAGCCTGCGGCCTTCTTTCATCTGCCATATTTTCCCCAAAAATGTTATAAAAAAATTATACAATCTTTCCGCGTTTTTTGCAACTATAATTCTAATTGTAAATTTTCATTTTGAATGAAAAGGAATTTGAAATTGCGAAATTTTTTTGGCGGCAAAATTTCAATTTCAAAAAACTCAAATTGACGCGAATTTTTCCGCGCGAAAAATGCCCAAGCGCATTTCGCTCGCTCCCCGGCAATTTTAACCGACCTTGACAAAGCGCCCAAAATTTGCTATACTTTCCGCATGGCAGATTATCCTGTTTTTGATCCTGCGCCGGAAGGAACGCCGCCTGCCGGTTTTGTTCATCTCCACGTTCATTCGGACTATTCGCTTTTGGACAGTTGCGCCACGCTTGAAAAATTGGTGCAAAAAGCAAAGCGGCTCAACATGCCCGCGCTCGCGCTCACCGACCACGGCAATATGTTCGGCGCGTTGAACTTTGAACATCTCTGCCATGTCAACGGAATCAATCCGATAATCGGCGAAGAATTTTATGTGGCATACGGAAGTCATAACGAAAAAAACGACGTGCCTTTTGCCAAAGCCAACGGTCGGCACGCGCATTATTTTCACTTGATTTTGCTTTGCGAAAATCAAAAAGGCTACGAAAATATTTCATGGCTTTCAAGCCGCGCTTTCTGTGACGAAAACGCGCTTCATCATGGCAAGCCTCGAATTGACTTTGAACTTCTCAAGCAATATCACGAAGGATTGATTTGCCTTTCCGCCTGCATTCAGGGCGAAATCCCGCAATATCTTTTGAACGGCAAAACCGAAGAAGCCTACAGAATCGCGCGGGAATACAAGGAACTTTTCGGACCGGATCATTATTACATCGAATTGCAAAACCACGGAATCAGCGAGCAAAAAATCGTCGCGGAAAAACTCATCAAACTTGCGCGCGACTTGGACATTCCGATGGTCGTCACGAACGACATTCATTATGTGGAACGCGAGGATGCCGAGGCGCAGGACGCGCTCCGCTGCATCGGCTTTAAAAATTTGCTCAAAGAGCAGCACGCGAAAATGGGCGGCGATCAAGATTTGGATTCGTGGTATTTTAAAACCGAAGAAGAAATGCGCGCGATTTTTCCGCAAGTTCCCGAAGCCTACGACAACACGATCAAAATCGCGAACATGTGCCATCTCACGATTCGTCAATATGAAACGAAAGAATTGAAGGACTGCCTTCCGCGATTCGAGCTGCCCGCCGAATTCCGCACGCATGGCGAAAATTATCAGGCCGACCAAAATGACTATTTGCGCCACATTGTGGAAGAAGGCTTGAAAAAGCGTTACAATGAAATCACGCCTGAAATCCGAAAACGCGCGGAATACGAAATGGATACGATTTTTTCGATGGGATTTTCGGGCTACTTTTTGATTGTCTGGGAATTCATAAATTGGTCGAAATCCACTTTTGACGATTTGCACAAAAAGCCAAAGCCGTACATTCCAATCGGGCCGGGGCGCGGTTCGGGCGCGGGAAGCCTCGTGGCTTACGCGATGACAATCACGGACATTGATCCATTCCGCTACGGTTTGATTTTCGAGCGTTTTTTGAATCCAGAGCGAGTTTCCATGCCGGACTTCGACGTGGACATGGACTACGGCTATCGTCAGGACATCATTCAGCACACGCGCGATCTTTACGGCGACGAATGCGTCGGGCACATAGTGACTTTCGGAACGCTCAAGCCCAAAAACGTCATCGCGGACGTGGGACGAGTTTTGGACATTCCGCTTTCCGAAGTGAACATTCTCAAAAAAGCCATTCCTGAAATCGCGCCGAAATTCAAATTGAAAGACGCGTTCACTCCGCCCACCGCCGAGCATCCCGAATACGGCGGACTCATTCCGTACAAAGACGACGAGCGTTACAAAAAACTTTTTGAATTGGCGTTCAAACTTGAAGGCATCAAGCGCAACACTGGACTT
The DNA here is from genome assembly GCA_964653395.1 of uncultured Treponema sp. Taxonomy (GTDB): domain Bacteria; phylum Spirochaetota; class Spirochaetia; order Treponematales; family Treponemataceae; genus Treponema_D. The sequence goes on from CAZZFL010000023.1 coordinate 4,138, forward strand.
CACGCTTCGGGAATGGTGATCGGACTCACTCCGCTTCCGAATTGGGCGCCAATTTTCAGAGATCCCAAAACCGGCGAAGTCGGCGTGCAATATACGATGGACATCATCGAGCCGTGCGGCCTCGTGAAATTCGACTACCTCGGTCTGAAAACGCTTTCGCTCATTCGTTACGCAGAAGCCATCGTCAACAAGCACAAAAAGCCCGGCGAGCCGGATTTGATCACGGCGAACGTAAGCGAAACCGACAAGGAAACTTTCGAAATGTTCTGCCGAGGCGACACGATTGCCGTGTTTCAATTTGAAAGCACCGGAATGCAAAAATATATGAAGCGACTCAAGCCGACTTGTATCGAAGATTTGGTCGCGATGAACGCGCTTTATCGTCCGGGTCCGATGCAATTCATCGACACTTTCATCGAAGGAAAAAACAATCCAGCCACAGTGCATTATCCCGACCCCTCCCTTGAAGATTTGCTCAAGGAAACTTACGGCGTAATGGTCTATCAGGAACAAGTAATGAAAGTGGCGCAAATCATCGCGGGCTTTTCTCTCGGCGCGGCCGACATGCTTCGTCGCGCGATGGGAAAGAAAAAGCTCAACGTCCTGATGGAAAAGAAAAAGGAATTCGAAGAAGGCGCGAAAAAGAACGGACACAGCATCGAACATGCCGACGAAATATTCGACATCATGATTCCGTTCGCGGGCTACGGATTCAACAAGTCGCACGCGGCCGCCTATTCGGTTTTGGCGTACCGCACGGCTTGGCTCAAATGCCACTATCCCGCCGAATTCATGGCGGCGAACTTGACCAATGAAATCAACTCGGCGGACAAACTTCCGCCTTACATCGAAGAAGCGCGGAAAATGGGAATCCCAGTCGATGCGCCCGACATAAATCGTTCCGACGTAATTTTCGATGTCATCGACGGGCACATTATTTTTGGCTTGAAAGGAATCAAAGGAATGGGCGAAACGGCGGCGGCAAACATCGTCCGCGAGCGCGAGGAAAACGGCGAGTACAAATCTTTTATGGATTTTTTGAAGCGAGTGGATTTGAAAACAGTGACAAAAAAGCCGCTTGAAGTTTTGATAAAAACCGGCGCGTTCGACAATCTCGACCAAAACCGCCCGACGCTTTTGCAAAATCTCGAAAAAGCCATGTCCTATGTGGAATCGATAAATCAAAGCAAGCAAAACGGACAAAACAGTTTGTTCGAAGAAGCGGGCGAAAAAGAATTCGTGGATTTCGTTTTTGAAGAAGTGGAAGATTTTCCGCGAATGGAAAAACTCAATCAAGAAAAGGAATGCATCGGCATTTACGTTTCCGGGCATCCGCTCGACGACTATCGGAAAATCATCACGAATTGCGCCACGATTTCAACCCAAAATCTCGAGCGCGAAGCCAAAAATGCGGCGGCAGAATCCGCCGCGATTCCAGAAAGCGAAAAATGGCGAATGCGAAATTCCGGCAAGCAATACACGGCAATCGGGCTGCTCATCGAATTGCGCACGGCCCGCACGAAAAAAGGCGAGGAAATGGCTTTCGCAAAATTGCAGGATTTCACAGGATTTTTGAACCTGACATTTTTTCCGAAAGCTTGGAGCGTTATCCGTTCGCAAGTAAAAGAAGGCGACGTGGTTGCGCTCAAAGGCAAGCTGGACGCTTCGCGCGACGAGCCATCATTTTTGGTGGACGAAAGTCTCGAATTGAATTCTCTCAAGGAACGCTCAATTCAAGAAGTGCACATTCAATTGAAAAGCGATGTTCAGGACGAACTAAAAATCCGCAATTTGCGCGATTTTTTACTTGCCAAGCAAGGCCAATGTTCAGTATATTTTCACATAGACACGGAGTTAGGTTCGTACACTGTAAAAGCCGCCTCGCAGCTTCGCGTTCCATGCGCGCAAGATTTTATCGAAGATTTGAGCGAACATGAAGAAGTGCAAGAAGTTTGGCTCGCATAATTTTTTGAAAAGATGAGGAAAAAATGTATCAATTGTTTCGGACATTGGCAACGACGATTTCTATTTACAATTTGCTTTGCATAATCCGCATATTTCTCTCGTGGATTCCCGGGATTTCATATTCGCCGTTCGCAAGATTTTTGTCGAAAGTGTGCGATCCGTATTTGAATTTGTTTTCGAGAATCCGATGGCTGCGCTTCGGTGCAATCGACTTTTCGCCGATAGTCGCGCTCGCCATACTTTCGATGGCAGTGTCAATTTTTTTACGACTCGGACACGGCGGAGGAATTTCGTTCGCGTTGATTCTCTGTCAAATCGTTCAAACCGCATGGGCGATTGTGGCATACATAATTTTCTTTTTGATAATCGTAGTCGCAGTTCGCCTGATTGTCGCGTGGATGGGCAGCGACAAAAATTCGTCGCTTTGGTATCAAATCGATTCTTCGCTCAGCCCGTTCGTCTATTCAATCACAAAATTATTTTCGGGCGGAAGACCCGTGGCGTACAAAAACGCGCTCGTGTTCGCGCTTGTCATGCTGATAATCTTGCGCTTCGGCGGCGGAATGGCAATGGGCTGGCTTCTCAATATGTGCGCTCGCATTCCATTCTAATTTTTAGAAAATGCGACTCGCCGAAATCAAAACTCCAATATCCACGCTCGCGGGAATAGGTCCTGAAACGGCAAGGCTGTTTTCAAATCTCAACGTTTTTACCGTGGCGGACTTGTTGCAATTTTTTCCGCGCGACTACAAAGATCGCACGAAAATCGTTCCGCTGAATTTGTTCGAAACTGTAAAAGAAATTCACACCGTGGCGCAGGTGGTGGCGCACGACTGGTTCGGCTATGGAAAAATGAAAAATCTAAAAATCCTGATTCGCGACAAAAGCGCGGCGGCCGAATTGATTTGCTTTAATCGTTCTTTCTTGCAGAAAACTTTTCCGGTCGGAAGCATCATCATGGTGAGCGGAAGTTTTTTCGTAAAATACAATTCATTGCAAAGTTCAAGTTTCGAGGCGGAAAAACTTTCAGATTCTGGCGAAATTTCCGATTTCGACAACATACCCATACCCGGTATGGGTATCGTTCCAGTGTATCCGCTTACGCAAGGTCTTTCGCAAAAAAAAGTTTTCAAGGCAATGCAATCGGCTCTTTCGCGATATTCGCACGGCATCGACAACGACTTGAGCGACGAAATCATCACCAAGCGAAACTTGCTTTCCAAACAAGAAGCCATAAAAAAAATACACGCGCCCCAAACTTTGGACGAAATAAAATCCGCGCGGCGAACTTTGGTTTACGAAGAACTTTTCAAATTGCAAAGGACAGTTTTTTTGCGCGCATACGAACACAAAGGCTCGCTTCCAGCAATGGACATCGCGCAAGCAGATTCCGCCAAATCAAACTCGGAAAAAAACAATTCAGAAAGCGAAAGCGATTTTTCGCCAAAACAAGCCGCGCTTTTGGAGCAACTTCCGTTCGCGCTCACGCAAGATCAGATGAACGTGATTTTGCAAATGAATCGCGACATCGACCGAGGATATGGCGAGCGAGCGCGAATTCTCAAAAATGAAAATCCCGTCAACAAGCCGCCTTTTACAATGCAGCGACTTTTGCAAGGCGACGTTGGTTCGGGAAAAACTTTGGTCGCGCTTTTCGCATGCCTTCGCGTAATCGACTGGGGCGGGCAATGCGCGTTCATGGCGCCCACGGAAATTCTCGCAAAGCAGCACGCCGAAAATTCCGCGAGGCTTTTGGAACGCATTGGCGTGCGAAGCGCGTTCTTGAGCGGCAATCTCAAAGCGGCGGGTCGCAATCCGCTTTTGAAAGCTTTGAAAAACGGCGACATTGACATGCTAGTCGGAACGCACGCGCTTTTTTCCGCTAGCACAGTTTACAAAGATTTGCAACTCGCCGTGATTGACGAGCAGCATCGATTCGGAGTTTTGCAAAGGCAGGCAATCATAGAAAAAGGTCGCTCGCTGGTTTCAAGCGATTCAGCATCGGAGAAAAAAATTTTCGCGGCTCCGCATCTTTTGATGATGAGCGCCACTCCCATTCCGCAAACGCTCGCGCTCACAGTCTATGGCGATCTCGACGTGAGCACAATAAAAACCATGCCCGCCGGGAGAAAGCCCATCACGACTTATCTTGTGGCGGAAGGACACGAGCGAAACGCCTACAACGCTGTCCACGCGGAACTCGCGAAAGGCAGGCAGGCGTATTTTGTCTATCCGGCAATCGAAGAAAATTTTGATTTCGATGAAAACGGCGGAAGCAATGGAGGGGGAATAAAATCCGCCGAAGCCGCATTCAGAAATCTTTCGCAAAATATTTTTCCGCAATACAAATGCGCGTTGCTCCATTCAAAAATTCCCGAAGACGAGCAGTCGAAAATTTTGGATGAATTCCGTCAAAACAAAATTCAAATTCTCGCCGCGACAACTGTCGTTGAAGTGGGCGTGGACGTTCCCAACGCCACGTGCATGGTCATCGAACAAGCCGACCGTTTCGGACTTTCGCAGCTGCATCAATTGCGCGGACGCGTGGGACGAGGCGAAGCGCAATCATTTTGCTTTTTGATTTATCGAAAGGACATCACGGAAAACGGAATCGCGCGGATGAAAGTGCTTCGCCAAAGCACCGACGGATTTTTCATTGCCGAAGAAGACTTGAAACTTCGAGGCCCCGGCCAAATCACAGGAACGGCGCAGTCCGGACAATTGGAACTCGGCATCGCAGATTTGAGCCGCGACAAAGATTTGCTGCTCCTCTCCCGCGCCGACGCCTACGCGCAAGTCGCGGACTTGTACAACATTTCGCGCCGATATTAAACTTTGAAAATAAAAATCTATTTTTTCAAAAGCGCGGCAAAAGGATTGTAAGTTTCGCCGTCTTCTGAATTCGCATTGCCCGAAAGATATTGCGCGGTGGCGGCATCCTGTTCGCGCGAAGATGCGAGCGCAAGCGAAATGCGCTTTTCCTGCGAATCCACGGATTTCACCACGACCGACATTTTCTCGCCGACCTTGAAAACTTTTCGCAAATTCGTTCCGGGCTTTTGGTTCAATTCCGAGACATGAACAAGTCCATCGATTCCCGGCTCGAGATTTACGAAAACGCCGAAATCCGCCACGCGCGAAATCGCGCCGTCAATCTTCGTGCCTTCATTGTACTTTGCGCCCGCCGCGTCCCACGGATTTTCTTGCAAAGCCTTTAGGCTGAGTGAAACGCGCTCGGACTTCCAATCCGCCTTGATTACTTGCGCCGTGATTTCCTGCCCCACGCGCAAAACGCTTTCGATGTCTTGAACGCGCTCGTAGGAAATCTCAGAAATCGGAAGCAACGCCTGAAATCCGCCGATGTCCACGAACGCGCCGTAATCGTGAAGCGCGGTGATTTTTCCCGTCACGCTTTGTCCGACAGCGACTCGCGTCTGCAAATCCAAAATTCCTTGCGCGCGCTGCTCCTGCAAAATCGCGCGGTTTGAAACGACAATGTTTTTGCCTTCGTTTTTGTATTCCTGAATTTTAAAAACCAAATGTCTTCCCACAAAATTTTCTTCCGCCGAATTTTCCGCAGAAGAATTTTTGCGCCCGCCCATTTGCGAATACGGACAAAAAGCGCGCGTCGTTCCGATTTTGATTTCGTAGCCGCCCTTGATTTCCTTTTCGACAACGCCTTCCACCGGGATGCCCGAATTGAACGCATTTTCAATCATGGATTTGTCCGCATTCTGCCCGCTGATTTTCGTGGTAAAACGCGCCTCGCCGTTTTGCGTTCCCAAAAAGAAAACTTTGATTTTGTCGCCTTCCCTGGGAAGATTTTCATCGGAAAATTCCGCGCGATCCAAAACGCCTTCGCTCTTCGAATTCAAATCCAAAAAAATGGTCGTGTCCGAAACCGCCACAACCAAAGTTTCAATCTGTTCACCAATTTCAATTTTTTGCATGGGAAAAGCATAGCATTATTTTTGCATAATTTCAAGCGGAGAATATCAAATCAGCCCCGCGCCAGCGGCGTACAAAAAAATCCCGCAGTTTCCCACGGGATTTTCAATTCCAATCAACACGCCTCGATGCAATCATCAAGGCATAAAACACTCCGCACGAATCAAATCGATTACGCCGCCATATAAACGTCAAGCCGCTTTCTGCGGACGGGCATTCTCATCCGCTCGATGGCGTGCTTTTCGATTTGGCGGATGCGTTCCTTGGTGAGGCTGCACGCGTCGCCAACTTCTTTGAGCGACATCGGCCTGTAGCCGTTAAGTCCATAGCGCATTCGCAAAACGCGCGCCTCGTTGGGGCGAAGCGTGTCCAAAACCGTGTCGATTTCGCTTTTCATCGAATTGTTCACGGAAACGGTCTCTGGACTTTCGTAGCGTTCGTCTTCCATAAAATCCCCGACGGTGGAAACTTCGTTTTTGTCGGCGCGCACTTTCATGTCAAGAGAAATCATCTCGCGCGAAATGTTGAGCAGCTCGCGGACATGCTCTTCTTCCATTCCGAGCGAAGACGCGATGGCGGCGATTTTCTGCTCTTCGGATTTTTCGCTGCCGACCATTTTTTTTGTAGCCTGAATTTTCGTCAATTCCGCGACGCGGTTCAAAGGCAAGCGAATCGCCGAACGCTTTTCATAAATCGCCTTGAGAATGCTTTGGCGAATCCACCAAACCGCATACGAAATGAAATGATAGCCTTTCGAAGCGTCGAATTTGTCGATGGCCGTCAAAAGCCCGACATTGCCTTCGCCAATCAAATCCTCAAAAGCGAGTCCCAAATTCTGGTACTTTTTCGCGACATTCACCACGAAGCGCAAATTCGCGTTCACGATTTTTTCGCGCGCAGCCTTGTCGCCAGATTTCGCCCGGACAGCGAGGACATTTTCCTCGTCGTGACCCAAAAGCGGAATTTTGTTAATCTCATTGAGATACATCGCAAGAACACTTTTGTCCTTTTTCATAACCGTCCTCCTTAAAGATGGTTTTGATATTTTTAAATGAGCGTTTTTACTCACATATTTTCTAGCAAGTTCCGTGCCAAGAATTCGTTTTCTGCGAAATTTTATCAAATTCGACGAAATTATATTCGAGCGATGCGTTTTCAAAAAAAAGTCAAAATAATATATAAGGAAAATGGCGTTTTTTTTAAATTTTTTGGAAAAATCAAGAAAAATGCGTAAAATTTTTACCGAATTCCAAGCAAATCTTCCGATTTTCAAAGATTTTTCAAAGCCGAATCGCGCGCAGAAAAATCCGCTGGCGCATTTTGACACATTCGCAGAATTTTCAAGAAAAATTGCGTCATTTTGACACAGTTTTTCCAAAAATGCGCGAATTTTTCGGAAAGCGTGGCGCAAAATTCCGCCTTGAATTGCAGGATTTTGCGATTTTTGCTTGCTTTTTCCAAAATAAATGTTATAATCTTTATTATGAATTTCAAAAAATTTCTCGTTTTGCTTTTGACATTCGCCTTTTGCGCGGCTTTCCTTTCTTGCGACCAAGATGTCGCAGGGGGGGGTGCAGGATATGAAAGAAAAATTTTTGATGCCGTAAATGCACGGCGCGGCACGAATTTAATTTGGGATGACAAAGTTTACGAGCAATGCAGAATTCATTCAGAAAACATGGCGAGCGGAAAAGTCGCTTTCGGTCATGACGGATTTGAAACAAGAATCAAAAATCTCGGAGGAAACGGAGGAGCGGAAAATGTGGCGTACAATTATTCCGACGATCCAAATTATGTCGTAAATCAGTGGATGAACAGTTCCGGGCACAAGGCAAATATTATGAATAAAAATTTTAAAAAATCCGCCGTGGCCGCCGTAAAAAATGACGACGGCAAATGGTACTACACGCAAATTTTCATACCATAAAAATCGCAAATCCGCGCGGGGAAAACATGTTTTCATATTGACACACACATATTTTATATATAGAATACATAAATACTGAAAATGGCATAAAGACAATTTGCCTTTTCGTAATTTCGCTTTATTGCGAAATCAAATTTTTCATTGGAGAAAAAAATGAAAAACAAATTCACCTATGGGGGGGTATTAGCAACCCTCATTCTCGCAACTCTCGTGTCCTTTGCTTCGTGCAGTAACGGCAGCACTGGAGATTCTGGAACAGATTCAAATCCTGTCATCGACCATTCTTTGGGCGACGCGCCCGCCGAAAATCTGAAACTTGAACCATCATACTATTCCGCGAAAACTGACTCTGACGGCATTTACATTACATATAAGATTCCGCAAGGAAAGAATGTTCAAAGTTGCACTGTACGCATCGATGGAATCGGATTTGTTTACGAAAACTACAGTTTATTAAACGAAAGCGAAGGCGAGTTTTTCTATCCTTTCGTCACGCCCAACAAAAAATACACGGTTCGCTTTGCTTTCAGCTCAAAAGAAAACGAAAAAGACGGCTGGAATTATGGCGGGGGAGAGTACGTAGGATGGTTTGACGCGACCGTAAAAGCTGGCGAAAAAAGCATAGGCGAAGTGAAGCTCGTGGACATGGGCAAAGTCGAGGTGAAGGCGAACGGCGATTTCCGCTTTACAAAAAAGCCAGCGTTCAAAGGCGAAAGTCTGCTCAATGACAACGGCGGTTGGTATATGAATGTGCCGCTGGTTGAAGGCATTTCATGGTTGCATGAAAATCGCAAGACAAAATGGCGCGGCGAACTCAATATTCCTAGCGCAAATCTTGGTAAGACAATCAACTTGTACACATACGATGAAAACGGCTCTTGGAGAGATGACGGTGACTGGGAAATCGGATTTATCTGCCCCCGCCCACGAATGGAATACGAAACAAAAGACGGCAGGAAATTTATATACCAGTGGGATGGTTTCATCAAAGAAGATTTACCTTTCAAACCGAAAAATCCCGCTAACGTTAATAAACTCATCGGAACATGGAAAATGGAATATGATGAATATGAAGAGGACTATTATTATGGCATGGGAAGCAAGTTTAATGTAAGGATAAAGAATAGCGATATATTGGTAATTGACTCTGAAAATAATATAACAGATTCACGCATTACAATAATTACAAAATCTAATGGCAAAACTTTTTCAGAAGAAGAAAAAATTATTGGTCATTTAATGGGCGTGGATCATACCGTGAAGATGACTATAAAGGGGAAGGCACTTATAGGATTGTAACGATTTCTGAAGACGGCACGAAAATTACCGAAGAGGTTTGTTATGGGAAAGAGCCACTTTCCGAATATTTTGCTGATTGGAAAGAGGACGAGGACAACTATGCGCATATTACATTGGCACTTTCTAAAGACGGAAACACATTGCAGATTACATATTCTGGTAAGCATGAAGGAAAATATCTAGAAGAGTCCGAGGATTACAAAAGGCAATAGCCTGTAAAAGAACGGCGTGGATTTTTCCGCGCCGTTCTTTCCGAAATTTTCATTCTTCCACGCGCAGCAAACTTGAACTTTGGTATTCGGGCAAAAATTTTTTCGCGCCGCCGTTTTGGAACGCCACTTCGACGACGTATTCGCCTTCGTTCAAAAACGCCTTCACCACTTGGCCGTAGCCGTAGTCGTCGTGGAAGACATTTTGTCCGACGGGAAATTTTTTCGCGAGCGGATGATTTATTTTTTGAACGCCGGCAGGCGCGACACGCATTTCGCCGAAATTTTCATCCGAAAAATCCGAATCGGAAAATTGACTTTCCGCATCGCGAGCAAAAATTTCGTGCTCGTAACTTTGCGGCATCTCGCCCAAAACTCGGAAAACGTCGCCCGCTTCCGACAAAAAAATGCTCGGTCGCATGAATTCCGTTCTGCCGAAAAGCCGCCTCTGGGCGCAACTGGTAACGTAAAGTTCGTCCTTCGCGCGCGTGATTCCCACATAAAAAAGCCTGCGCTCTTCCTCCAGTTCCGCGCCCGACTTGTCGCCCCTCGGAAAAATTCCCTGCTCAAGCCCCGTAATTATGACGCGCGGAAATTCCAAGCCTTTCGTGTTGTGAAGCGTGATCAGCGTAACGCGGTCGGTGGAATATTTTTCTTCCTCACTCGCAAGCGTCCGGTCAAGTTCGATTGTGTCCAAAAATTCCAAAAGCCCGTCAACGCTGAATTCATAAAGCGCGGCATTGTTGGCAAGTTCCTGCATGTTCGCGACGCGTTGCGTTCCGTTGATTTCATCGTCCGCGCCGTGAAATTCTTCAAGTCCGCTTTTTTGAATTATTTCCTCCACGAACGCCGAAAGCCGCTCGCCGCTTTTTTTCCCCGAAGAAATTTCCTCGATAAGCGAAAGCGCGAGGTCGCAAAATTCCGTCACCCCTTCCCGCGCCTTTTTGGAAAGCGTGGGCGCGAGACTTTTCGCCGCCTCCAGCAAATTTTGCATCGAGCCGTCATCGTTCAATGCGGAAGCCACAAGTTTGTCCTGCGTTCCCGCGCCGATTCCGCGCGCCGGCTTGTTCACGATTCGGCGGAAAGCGATTTCATCTTTTTGATTCGCGCACAAAGAAAGAAACGCGAGCAAATCTTTTATTTCCTCGCGCTCATAAAATTTCAGCGTGCCGACAACTTGATACGGAATTTTCCTGCGCAAAAATTCGCTTTCAAATCCGAGCGACTGCGCGTTGGTGCGATAAAGAATTGCCCACGAATTGTAAGGAACGCCTTTCGCATAATTTTTGGAAATAAGGTCCGCGCAGAATGCCGCCTCGTCGTCCTGCGTCTGCAAAAAAACGAGCGTGGGCTTTTTGCCGTCGCCGCGTTCGGCGATCAAAGTTTTTCCGAGCCGTCCTTTGTTTTTGCTCACGACTTTTCCAGCCGCGTTCAAAATGCTCGCCGTGGAACGATAATTCCGTTCAAGCCGAATCAAATCAGTTCCAGGAAATTGATTTTGAAAATTCAAAATGTTCTGCACTTCCGCACCGCGAAATTTATAGATTGACTGATCGTCGTCGCCGACAACGCAAACGTAAGTTATGTCAGACAAGGTCAAAGCCTTCAAAAGCAAAAATTGGGCGACATTCGTGTCTTGATATTCGTCAACCATAATCACGCGATAACGATAATGCATTTGCCGCGCGACATTTTCATTGGAAACAAGCACTTCGAGCGGAAGCATAATCAAATCGCCGAAATCCACGTTGCCCGTGGCGCGAAGCTTTTTTTGATAGGCGGAATAAATTTCGGGAAAAAGCGGATCGCTTGAAATTTCGTCAAGCCGCGTGCTGTCACACGGAAAGCAAAAATCCTTCGCCAAAGAAATTTTGTGCGCGTAAGAAGCGGCTTCACTTTTTTTCAAACCGGGCATGGCTTTTTGCACGAGCGTGGCCATATCGTCGTCATCGTAAACCGTAAAATTTTTGTCGATTCCGGCTTCCTCGGCATAACGCCGCAAAAAGTACGCGCCAAAAGAATGGAACGTTCGGATTTGGCAGCCGTCGGCAAGCGGATACATCGCCTCGACTCTTTCGCGCATTTCTTTGGCCGCTTTTTTCGTGAACGTCACCGCCAAAATGGAACGCGGGTCGTAATTTTTTTGTGCAATCAAATACGCGATTTTCGTGGTGATGACGCGCGTCTTTCCGCTGCCCGCGCCCGCCAAAATCAAAAGCGACTTTCCTTCGTGTTCGACCGCGGCTCTTTGCTCGGGATTCAAGAGCGAAAGATGCTTTTCAAATTCGTAATCCATTTTTCCAACTTTCTCTGCAAATTTTTATGTTTGCCAACGATTTTATAGCCTTTTTTTATTTTACACCGAAACCGTAAAAACCGCAAGAAATCAGTGCCAAAAATAACGATTCTTCGTTCACGGCGATTTGAGAATCGTTATTTTAACGATTTGTGCCGCACGATGTTTCAACAATCGTCATTTTGACGATTCGTGCCGCACGGTGATTCGGCAATCGTTATTTTAACGATTCATGTTTCAAGGTGATTTGGCAATCGTTATTTTAATTCGCAAGCCTTACGGCTTGCTAACGAGTTTTGTCTTGCTCGCGACGCTCGCATTTTATCGCAGTGTTACACACTGCTTCCGAGTTTTCCTGCGGAAAACTCGTGAGGGCTTTCCAAAACCGTCAAAACTCGCGATTTGTGCTTCAGCGTGATTTGGGAATCGTTATTTTAATTCGCAAGTCTTGCGGCTTGCAACGCACGGCAAAGCCGTGCTATCGAGTTTTGTCTTGCTCGTGGATTCGTGTTTCGCGCTGTTTTGTCAAGAGCATTCACGCGTCTGCGGCAAAACCTGTTTATTGAAATTTTAAAAAACCAAAACCGAATCAATGTCAATGCCGCTTACGCCGAGCGCTTTCGCGCGAACGACGTTGCCGGGCTTTACCAATGCGAGCGCGTTTTTGTCTTCGCCGTCGAATCGCACCACGAAATTTCCGTCCACGTCCGGGGCCTCAAACCAAGCGCGTCCAATCGCGAACGCCTCGTTGCCTTCGCCTTCCTTTTCCGCGAAAACTTCTTCAATCAAAACTTCGTATTCAAGATTTTCGCAATTTTCATTTTTGATTCGGAGCGCGAGATTTTCCGCCGTGATTTTTTCCTGCGCTTCAAGCAAAATTTTTCGGCGCATAGCGGCGACTTTTTTCGGCACGGGATTTTTCATTTTTGCGGCGGGAGTTCCTTCTTCCTTGCTGAAGCAAAATGCGCCCGCCCAATCCGCGCGAATTTTTTTCAGGAAATCCAAAGTGTTCATAAAAGCGTCTTCGCTTTCACCCGGAAATCCTGCAAGAAAAGTAGTTCGAATCGCGGCGTTCGGAAGAGCCTCGCGAATTTTATTCACAAGTTCGACGTAATTTTTTTGCGTGCGTTTTCTGTTCATCGCGCGAATGATGCCGTCGTCGCCGGATTGAAACGGAATGTCAAAATAGGCGAGCAAGCGCGAATCTTTTTTGAGCAGCTCCAAAATGTCGTTCGGAAAATTGTCGGGATGAATGTACAAAAGTCGCACCCAAAAATTTCCTTTGAGCGCGCTGATTTTTTCGAGCAAAGAATAAAGCGGCGAGCGCGATTTTTCCTTTCCGCGCGCGAAAGATTTTTCCGTGCCATACGCCGCCAAATCTTGTCCCACGAGATTTATTTCGAAAACGCCGCGCCGCAAAAGCAACTTGATTTCGGCGAGCACGTCCTGCGCGGAGCGGCTTCGCAATTCGCCGCGAATGAGCGGAATGGCGCAAAACGCGCAATGGTTCGAGCAGCCTTCGGTGATTTTCACGTAAACCGAATTTTTATACGAAAGATTGACCAAGCGTTCCGCGCAATTCATGCCCGCCTGTTCCGGCGCGAGCACGGTTCGCTTGCCCCGCAAGATTTTTTTCGCCACGTCCGCAATCAAACTCAAATCGCCGTTGCCGAAAATTCCGTCGGCTTCGGGAAGTTCCGTTTTGAAAATTTCGGAATAACGTTCGGCGAGGCATCCCGCAAAAATTATTTTTTTTTCAGGAAACATTTGCCGCGCGCCGACCAAAGCGTCGAGCGATTCTTTCTTCGCGCTTTCGATGAAGCCGCACGAGTTTATTACGATGAAATCCGCGTCCTCGGCACGCTCCGTCCGCTCGTAGCCCGCGAGAATCAAATTTGAAATTATTATTTCGCCGTCAACTTGATTTTTCGCACAGCCGTGCTCGTCCAAAAAAAACTTTTTCGCCTTTTTAGTCAAGTTCTTCAACCACCAGTCTGTAGTGAATGTCGTCGCTTTTTATCCATTTGATGTCCTGAACAATCACTTCGCCCGCTTTCGCAATTTCCAAATCGTGAGTGCGACCAGCCGCGACAATCTGGAATTTCACGGCGTTTCCATTGGCCACCCAAACGCGCACGCGGTTGTTCGCCGTCATCGTAACAGCATCGCCATTGGAATAATAATTTTCCACCGACTCATTGCGATCCACTTCATAACGGAAAACGCACGGATTTCTAAACGTAGCGTTCAGCGTAAAAGGATAAGCGCGGTTGTCGTCCAAAATCGGAGTTTGCGCGCGTTTTTGCGAAGACGAACTCAGAGGAATGGAAGTGGAATCGACATTTTCCACAAAACTTGAATCACGGAGCATCATATAGACTTCCGCGCCACGAGAAGTTTCATTGGAAGAAATTTCCCAAACGTCGATTACGACATCAAAAGAATTGTCGCCGTCCACGTCAAGTTCGCGCGTTTCGCTCAACTCGAAATATTGCAAGCCTTGCGGAGTTTCCAAACCCAAGCGAGAATTGATGTCGCTCGCCACGGTGAAAACGACGTTTCCGCCACTCACAGGCACAAGAATTTGGTCGCCCACATAAAGACGTTCGTTCAAAGGCATATCGCCCAATTCATAAGTCTTTTCCTGCACCTTGCTGGAAATCGCGTAAGTGTTCTGCTTTTCGATTTGCTGCGGACGATAAACTTTGAAATAAAGCGCGAGCAAGACCGCTATGGCGATGACGACAATCGAACTCAAAATAATGACCGGAAAAAAATACGCGGGCTTCGGCTTTTCAATCAAGCCTTCGGGAACGGGCATTTCTTGAAGAAGCACATTTCTGTAAAGATTGACAAGACGCTGGGAATCCAACTCAAGGTAGTCGCCGTAATTCCGCAAAAATCCGATTACATAAGCCTCGCCATGAAAAACGCCCGTCATTTCGCTTTCCAAAGCTTCGATGTATTGCTGCAAAATCGAAGTTTCTTGAGCCGCGGTTTCTATTGAAACACCTTTTGCTTCTCTGGCCTTCCTTAAAATCGTGCCGTAACTTTCCATAAAAAATTCCTGACTTTTATTGGGAGAACATAAAATTGTCGTAAGAATTCGCGGCGGACGGAATGTCATATTTGAAACGCTGTTCCGTCAAACCTTGATTGATTTCGTAGCCCAAAAAATCAAAAATGTATGCAGTGTTTGCGGGCGTTACTGCCTCAAGCCGGCGAATCATCTTTGTGTTCGGATTTATCGAAAGTTTGATGTAGCGAAACGCCTCGCTGGTGGTTTTCCGCCAAAGCACAAGGCGGACAACTTCTTCATCCGAGCCTTCTTCAAGCGGAACTGGCGTCTGACTGGTTTCGTAACTCACAGAATAATAGCGACGCATCAAGGAAAGTCCTTCGGAAGTCGCCAAGGATTCGGAATTCGCGTCCTGCGTGAGGAGCATCGCGTTTTCAGGAAGATAAATGACAAGTTTCTTGCCGTCAAAAACTATCGCCTGATTCGCAGGCTCGGAAAAGTCGATGCGCATCATATTCGGAGAAAGATAAGTTATGCGACCGCGCATTTGCCTTTCGCCGATAACGATTTTGGCGGAGGATTCGTAGTCTTTTATCGCACCATATTTTTCGGAAACTTGCTCAAAATATTCATTGGCGGTAATGATTCCTTGCGAAAATGCCGCGCAAATGAAAAAAGCAAAAGCCAAAACGAAAAACGTTATTTTTCTAAACATCAATATATTATACAATATTGAAAACAAAAGGTCAATACTTTGCGCCTTTATGCAAAGAAACTCATAACAGCATAGCGCGTCGTTCAAAGAATCTTTTCAAAACTTGTAAGCACTTAAATTTGACATCCTGTCCTTTTGTAAGATATACTGAATGAAAATGCCACATTTTTTGTAGGAGATTACTGAAATGAAAAGTATGTCAAAAGGATGCCGCATGGCACTGCTGTGGTTCGGCGCGGGCGTTTCGATTGCGGAAATGCTGACGGGAACATATTTCGCGCCGCTCGGATTCGCAAAAGGGTTGTGCGCGATTATTGTGGGGCACGTCATCGGATGCGCCTTGCTGTTCTTTGCCGGATATGTGGGCGCAGTTTCCCAAAAAAGCGCGATGGAAACGTCGAAGATGAGTTTTGGCACGGCGGGGAGCAAGTTTTTTGCGCTGCTGAACGTGCTTCAGCTTGCGGGCTGGACGGGAATCATGGTGTACGACGGCGCGGCGTGCGCGGACGGAATCTTTCCGTTCGGGCGGTGGATTTGGGCGGCTGTCATCGGCGCGTTGATTGTCCTTTGGATTGTCACGGGCGTTTCGCACGTAAGCCGACTGAGCGTGGTGGCACTCGGCGCGCTTTTCGTGCTGACGCTCTTGCTCTGCAAGACGGTGTTTTTTGGCGGCGGCTTGCCCGTTCTTCCTTTTGCGCAGGACGAGGCGATGCGCTTTGGTGCGGCGGTGGAACTCGCAGCCGCAATGCCGGTCTCATGGCTTCCGCTTATCGCCGATTACACGAAAGACAGCTCCCGTCCGCTCGCGTCATCGCTGGTGAGTGCCGTCGTGTATGGCATCACGAGCTGCTGGATGTACGTCATCGGCATGGGGGCGGCGTTGTTCACGGGCGAATCAGACATCGCGCAGATTATGCTCAAAAGCGGCTGGGGATTTGCCGCGCTCGCCATTGTCGTGCTTTCTACGGTGACGACGACATTCCTTGACGCGAATTCGGCGGGCATTTCGTTCGAGACGATTGTTCCCCGCGCGGACGGAAAACTGGTGGCGGTCGTCGTGGCGGCGGCGGGAACGCTGGGCGCGGTCTTCCTCCCCATGGACGACATCACGGGATTTTTGTATCTCATCGGCTCGGTGTTCGCCCCGATGATTGCCATTCTCTGCGCGGATTTCTTTGTCCTCAAATCCGACTCGTCGCAAAAATCTTGCAGCGTGCGGAACGTCGTACTTTGGCTGTTCGGATTCGTCCTGTACCGCGTTTCGCTCGGCTGGGATTTTTTCCTGGGGAACACGCTTCCCGTCATGGCAATCGTCTTTGCGGCGACGGTCGCCGTGGGAAAGGTGCTGCGGCGCAAAGAAAACAAGCGCGTTTGATTTTCATTGTGATTTTCGCTTTGCTACAAAAAGCGGCTTCTGGTAGCAAGACTTGCCTTGCTTACTGGAAGCCGTTTTTTATTTTGTCGCACTCCTTGTAACTTGCATCGGCGCAGACGCAACTTGGGCGTGGCGGACTTTTCTTTTTGCGTGTGACGGTGTATCATACAACTTTTGAAGGAGGGCAGACTGAACGTACTTCTGAAAGAAAACATGGACAAGCCTTTGACCGTCACCGTGGAATATCCGCGCTATGACTATTCCATTGAACGCCTCGTGCAGAGCATCAGGAATTTGGACGAGGCCGTGTTCGGCTTTGACTGCGAAAGCGGCGCGCGGCGCAGAATCAGCATTGCGGACATTCTCTACATTGAAAGCGTAGAAAAGCGCACGTTCATCTACACCGATGGCGCGGTGTTCGGGGCGGACAGTCGGCTTTACGAAATCGAGGCGCGGCTCGCGCGATGCGGCATCATCAGAATCAGTAAATCGTGTTTGATGAATGCGGACGCGCTTTCGGAAATCAGGCGGATTTCAAACAGCAGGCTTGAAGCCGTCCTTGAGAATGGAATGAAGCTGATCGTCTCGCGCACGTATCTCAAGGGAATAAAAGATTTCCTTGCGTCGGAGGGATTATGAAGAATGCGATAAAAGAATTCGTCAAGTCTGCGCTCACGCTTGCCGCGCTCATCATTGCATCGGTGTTCGGCATTTCGTGGGTCATGTGCGGATATCTGCGCGTCATAGAGGTCACCTTTGAGCTGATTGCGCTTGCCTTTTTCATTACGGCAGTGCAGCGCGGCATTGCGGCCATTCCGTTCAAAAATCAAATTGTCGCAATGATTGTCGACTATACAATTCTCTGCGCGATTGTTCTAGGCGCGGGCGTGTTGCTGAAATGGTTTTCGTGGTACAACTGGCCTATGGTGCTCCTGAACGTTGGCATCGTCTACGTGGTGGCATACTTCCTTGACATGATAGTGGTGAAGCGCGATGTTGACAGCATCAACCGAATGCTTGAGAAACGAAGGCGCAACGCGGAGCGGACGGACGAAGAATTAGTGTAATGTGCATTTTGGCGCGCGCCGCGTGCAGGTCGGGATGAAATGTGTTGCGGTGAAAAGCGAGCCGTGTTATCCTCTTGACAAGTTCGCGCTTTTGACGGACTTAAATATTTTATCAGGAGGAACACATGAAAAAGTGTTTTGCGTTGTTCTTTGTGGCGGCGATGGCTGCCATTCCGTCGTTCGCGGCGGTGGAGTTGAGCGGAGATTTGTGCGTCTCGCCAATCAGCAGCAGGCGGATTGATTTCGGCGGAGAGACGGGAAAAGATTGGTTGCATGAAATCTTTCCTGTCGGAAATTCGATTTCCGCGACATTCTTTTTCACCGAAATGAAATTTTTCAACATCGGACTGAACACAGGAATCGGCTGGGATCGCGTGCGCTTTGTGCAGCATGACGGACAGCATCGGCTTGACGGCGGCTGGAATCTGATGTTTCAAGCGGGACCTGCGTTTGAATTTTCATTCGGGCGGCATTCGCTGTTCATTTCGCCGGGCGCGTTTTTCGGCTTGATGAACATATGGGACGAGCGCGGACAAACTGATGTGTACGACGCGATGCTTTCGTTCGAGTACGGATTGCACATAAACGCGGCGTATAGATTTTGGGTCGTGCAGCGCGAAAAATTCGGCTTGGGACTCAACTTCGGCGCGGACTATTCAATTGGTCGCGGACGACTGCGCTACGGCACGCTCGAAGACGCAGGCTCGAGCGTTGACAATTTGGATTTTGGCGAAACGTGCGACATAACCAACTTTCAGAATTTCAAAGTGTACACCGGCGTGACGTTCCGCCTCGGAAAATAACAGAAAAGGCGAGGGCGGCAGAGATGCAGCCCTTTTTTTATTTCCACCACAAAAAATTGCGATTGACGTAGCATTCTAAATCATGCGA